>JAAYBL010000238.1 GCA_012718945.1 Bacteroidales bacterium | reverse complement strand
TCGTCGCTGGAAACTTGCTGTTGCCACAGCTTTGCCACCTGATTCCCAACGGAGGCCTCATGTTCCTTCCCATCTACTTCTTCACCTTGGTGGCCGCCTACAAATTTGGGCTTAAGACTGGTCTGCTGACAGCGCTTTTATCACCGGTACTCAACAGCCTGTTGTTTGGCATGCCCGTTGTGGCCATGTTGCCCATCATCCTGGTCAAATCGACCTTGCTGGCTGTAGCTGCCTCTATGGTGGCCTCCCGCAGCCGTCAGGTTTCCCTGTTGTTGCTGGCCTTGGTCGTTCTGTCCTATCAACTGGTAGGCGGCTTGGCTGAATGGGGGTTGACCGGTAGTTTGACCGCTGCTTTGCAGGATTTCCGTTTGGGCTTTCCTGGTATGCTCTTGCAGGTTATCGGTGGGTGGCTGTTGCTGAAAAGCATGGCTTCCTATTCCACCAAATAATAGTCTCCCATGAGTGAAAAAAGCATGGATGAGGTGATGGAGAGGTTCCGCTCCATGGACTTTCCGGAGACATTCGACACCATCGTGGCCATCGCCAACGGGGGTATTGTGCCAGCCGCCATCCTCAACCAACGACTGGATATTGGGGTACAATTACTCCGCATCAACTTGAGGGATCCGTTTCAAAAACCCAGGCACGAAGCACCGCTTCTGCTTGAACCCATCCAGTTTGACGTCAAGGGGAAACGCATCCTCCTGGTCGAAGACAGGGTGAAAACAGGGGCCACCCTCAACTACGCCGTCAAACTGCTCACAGAGGCAGGCGCTGCCGTGGTCAAAACCTTCGCAGTGAACGGCAAGGCTGATTACGCCTTGTACAACGAAACTTGCTTCAAATTTCCCTGGATACTTACCTGATAACGTCTTACAATTCAATAATTGACTACACGATGAAACGCCGAGACTTTTTACGCGCCGCCGCCTTGACGGGTCTGGCGTCAACCATCAAACTGAGTGGTGGCATGGACATTCTGGCTCAGAAAGTGCCCCAAAAAACAGGTGGATCCTACGACCTGGTCGCTGTTATGGGAGGTGACCCAGTCACCATGTTCAGACGTGCCATCGCTGAGCTGGGCGGCATGGGTGCTTTTGTAAAAAAAGGACAGAAGGTCGTGGTCAAACCCAATATCGGTTGGGACAAAGTGCCGGCCTTGGCGGCCAACACCAACCCCGATCTGGTGGCCGAGATTGTCAAGCAATGCCTGAAAGCCGGGGCCAAAGAGGTGGTGGTATTCGACCATACCTGCGATGACTGGCAGAAGTGCTACACCAACAGCGGTATCCAACAAGCAGCGAAAGCTGCCGGGGCCAAGATCATGCCGGCCCACGAAGAAGCGTATTACAGAGAAGTCAGCATTCCCAAAGGGGTCAAACTGAAAACAGCCAAGGTACACCAGGCCATCCTCGACAGCGATGTCTGGATCAATGTTCCCATCCTCAAAAATCATGGCGGTCCTAAAATGACCATAGCCATGAAAAACCACATGGGCATCGTCTGGGACAGGGGCTATTTCCACCGTAACGACCTGCAGCAATGCATTGCCGACATCTGTTCCCTGGACAAACGGCCTGCCCTCAATGTGGTGGATGCCTACCGGGTGATGAAAACCAATGGTCCTCGTGGCCGTACGGACGCCGATGTGGTGTTGGCCAAGGCCATGTTCGTGTCGAGCGACATCGTAGCTGTAGATACGGCTGCCACCAAGTTCTTCAACCAGATTGAAAGTATGCCCCTAGATAGTGTCACCCACCTGGCAAAGGGACAAGCCTTGAAGCTAGGCACCATGGACATCGATAAACTAAACGTGAAACGCATCAGCCTCTAAATCGAATGAAACTAAGGATACTGCGCATCGTCCTGGCTTTAGTGACGTTCACCATATTGACCTTCTTTTTTCTGGACTTCGCCGGCCTGTTTCCCCAACAGTACTTCACACTGGCAGCCATTCAGTTTGTGCCTGCCTTGTTGGCCGGATCCTTTGTCATCGTCGGTGTGCTGGTTGCTCTGACCTTGGTTTTTGGGCGGGTATACTGTTCCATGATTTGCCCGTTGGGTATTTATATGGATGTGGTCACCTGGATACGCAAGCGCTTCAAGCCCAGGATGAAACAGACTTACAGCAAGGAAAAACGCTGGTTGAGGCTGAGCGTGTTGGCCGCCGTTCTTGTGAGTTATTTCGCCGGTGTAACCGTTGTCGTGAGCCTACTGGATCCGTACAGCGCTTTTGGTCGCATGGTCACTCACTTGTTCAGGCCAGTCTACATGGCAGGCAACAACGTATTGGCTGACATCTTCAGCCAGTTTGGTATCTACACGTTTTATCACACGGACATCTTCCTGCATAGTTTGGTCTCCCTGCTGATTGCCCTGGCCACCCTGGCTGTGGTCAGTTTCCTGGCTGCCAGGCACGGACGGACCTGGTGCAACACCCTTTGCCCCGTCGGTACGGTCTTGGGCTACCTGTCCACGCTGTCCCTGTTTAAAATCCGCATCGATGAAAGCACCTGCATCAGTTGTGGCAAATGTGCCAAAACGTGCAAAGCCTCCTGCATAGACAGCAAACACAGCACCATTGATACCAGCCGCTGCGTGGCTTGTTTCGACTGCATCGATTCCTGCAGCGAGCACAGCATCACCTACGGGCTGAAACGTAAAAAATTGGCATCGCAAAATGATGTCCCTGTTGATGAAAGCAAACGACAGTTCATGGGTGCATTGGCGGTCTCGGCCTTAGCCGTTCCTTCCACCCTTCTGGCTCAAACCATCAGCATACCCACAGGCAGGGTTCCCTTTAAGCGGTCCTACCCCATCAGTCCTCCGGGTTCAATCAGTGCCGACCATTTGCTCGATCACTGCACGTCCTGTCACCTTTGTGTGGCCAAATGCCCCTGTCAAGTGTTGAAACCGGCGCTGCTGGAATATGGTGTAGGTGGATTGATGATGCCGGTGATGAACTTCGACCACGGTTTTTGCAACTTTGATTGCACACTGTGCACCGACGTCTGCCCCACCGATGCGTTGAAGCCCCTCACTGTTCAGGCCAAACACAAGACCCAAATGGGCAGGGTGGTCTTTATCATGCACAACTGTGTGGTTTTCACCGATGAGACCAGCTGTGGCGCCTGCTCTGAACATTGCCCCACCCAAGCGGTAAAAATGGTGCCGTACAAGGGTATGCTGACGATTCCCTCTGTAAATCCCGATATTTGTGTAGGCTGCGGTGGTTGCGAATACGTTTGCCCGGCCGTGCCCTTCAAAGCCATCCACGTGGAGGGTAATCCTGTTCAACTGGAGGCACAAGCCTTCAAAGACGAAGAAAAGAAAGAGGTTCAATTGGATGGTTTTGGGTTTTAACGATAAGGTAAACGGCACACACCATACATGACGGTTCATTTTCATATCCACTATTTCACGCATCCAGGCCAGGAACTGGCTCTTTGTGGCAATACGCCGACGAAGGGTGCTGGTTACCTGGAGACGGCAACGGCCATGCACCATAGGGGTGATGGGCATTGGGAACTAGAACTTGAACTTGAACCTGGCTCATCGTTTACCTACCACTACCTGGTCAGGGAAGTTGACAAGGTGATACGGTTTGAATGGGGACGTCCTCACAGCATCGATTTGCCTGTTGATGTTACAATGATAAGGGTGAACGATTACTGGCAGCCTGAGCCCGAAAGTCCATTGATGGCCTCTTCTGCGTTCTCCGACAGTTTATTGACCGTGCCTGATGCCGGACAAACCATCACCTACGAAGGAGGGCATCTTATTTTGAAGGTCAATGCCTTGCAGGTACGCAAGCATCTGATGCTGGGCCTTTCGGGCGACACCAACCTCCTGGGCAACTGGGATCCCAAACTGGCCATTCCTCTGTCCCCTGGCGACTATCCTGAATGGGGTATCAGCCTGGACACGGCAACGTTACCCCCTGTTTTCCATTACAAATTTGTACTTCTGGATCGTTCAACCATGCAGGTGGTGGCGTGGGAATGGGGAGAACCCAGAGAATTACACCTCTACAGTAACCTGCCGCATACCATGCAGGTGGATGCTGGTTTAACCAGCCATTGTCAGGATGCGCCCTGGCGGGGAGCCGGCCTGGCCATTCCCGTGTTTTCCCTACGCTCCCAACAGTCCTGGGGTTGCGGAGATTTTGGCGATCTTCTCCACTTGATCGATTGGGCGGTCGAAACCAACCAACAGCTGATTCAACTGTTGCCCATCAACGACACCACCTACACGGGAACCTGGGAAGATTCCTATCCCTATAACGCCATATCGGTACATGCACTGCACCCCCTGTACCTCGCTCCAGCTCAATTGCCGCCCTTAAAAGACACCGTGAAGGCTGTCGCCATTGAGGAAGAAGGTCAACGCCTGAACGAGCTAACGGAACTTGATTATGAGGCAGCCTGGCGCTTGAAAAAGGCCTACATTGAAACCTTGGTTGCTCAGGAAAAGGAAAGCATCTTACTTTCCGACGAATATCAAACCTTCTACCAGGACCACCAGGACTGGCTGGATCCGTACGCGGCCTACGCCTACCTAAGGGACAGCCAACCCTCACCCTGTCCGTTAACATGGGGGCCTTATAGTCAAGGCACGGTAAGCATCATCGCCACACTCTGCGACCCCAGCCAGCCCTGGCACGACAGGATAGAACTCTACCGGATCGTTCAATACTTACTGCATGTACAACTCAAGCAGGTCAGAGACTATGCTCATACCTGTGGTGTGATACTTAAGGGCGATATTCCCATCGGCGTGAACCGTTACGGCGTGGAGGCCTGGCATCAACCCGAGCTGTTCGATACCACCGTACAGTTGGGCGCACCTCCCGACAGTTTCTCCCTCACCGGGCAGAACTGGGGTTTTCCTTCCTACAACTGGGCACGCATGGCCGAAGATGACTACCGCTGGTGGAAACGTCGGTTCACCCATTTGGCACAGTACATGGATGCTTATCGTATTGACCACATCCTGGGTTTCTTTCGTATTTGGGAGATTCCCGACCACGCTGTCAGGGGTTTGCTGGGTCAATTCAATCCGGCCATGCCCTACTCTCCAGAGGAATTAGAGGCCATGGGCTGTCAGGATTCCGATGACCTGACAATTGCCCGTTTCAGCCTGGATACGCTGAAAAGCCTTTTTGGTGCCAGCATCGACAGAGCCATGGCCTATGTGAAAAAAGGCAAAGGGGGTCTTTACGAGCTAAAAACAGCTAGCAATACTCAACAGAAAATCAAGGCCTTGCTAAACAAGCAACCGGCCGATACCGACTTACAGGAAGGGTTATACAGCCTGTGTGAAGAAGTGCTGTTCCTACGCGATGCAAAGCAACCCAACCTCCTGCACCCTCGTATCAACGGTATGAGCAGCTATCGCTTCAACGCTCTACCAACCGAACAGCAAACAGTGTATCACCATCTGCACGATGTTTTTTACTACCGCAGGCACAACGATTTCTGGAAAGAGCAGGCCCTGACCAAACTCACACCCCTGGTGCAAGCCACCCGAATGCTTGCCTGTGGCGAAGACCTAGGCATGATTCCCGATTGTGTGCCTGAAGTCATGAACCAACTGCAACTATTGAGTTTGGAAATCCAGCGCATGCCCAAACACATGGGAGCTCGTTTCGAAAACTTGAACGCGATACCCTATCTGTCGGTCTGCACCACGTCCACCCACGATTTATCGCCCCTCAGGGCCTGGTGGACGGAAGATCCTGAAGCCACAGCCCATTATTACCGGCAAATGCTCTGGAAGCCTGGTGTTACGCCCATCGAATGCACCCCGGAAATTGCCAGAGACATCCTGGCCCAACACCTGGCCTCGCCGGCTATGTGGGTCATCATACCCTGGCAGGATTGGATGGCCATGGAACCCCTATTACGCAACCCAGACCCTGCTGCCGAACGGATCAACCAACCGTCCAACCCCAGGCATTATTGGCGGTACAGGATGCACCTTAGTCTGGAAACCTTGATGGAAGCAACACCCCTAAATACCACCCTCCGAGAACTCATCCAACGATCAGGACGCTGACCAACCAGCAAGCCAACTAACCTTACGAGCACCTCTATACCATGACACACAACATCGACCACTATGTAGCCCCCTTGGTAGAAGGGTTGGGCAAGGTTTTATTTTGGGACCCCTTTGCCGCCATGGGCATGAACCTGGGCGCCCCCGTACCTTTCATCGTGGTCTGGCTTATTGCCGGGGGTCTTTTTTTTACCCTCTATTT
>JAAYBL010000237.1 GCA_012718945.1 Bacteroidales bacterium | reverse complement strand
TGGCCAGGTTTAATTCGGTATCCGCATACACTTTGGCACTGCGGTTGGTGGCCGTCGTCGGGCCTGTGTACAACCAGGTGCCGCCTTTCCAAATCCAGTTTTGGGCAAATTCCTGGGAGGCTCCCAAGCCGCTGGCTAGCCCGCCATCTTTGAGGGTTGAAAAGGCATACGTGCCACCTGACAAAACGGTAGCGCCGGTATACGTGTTGGCTGTGGCCACAGTTAAGGTACTTGTCCCACCCTTGTTGAGCGAACCTGTTCCGGCAAGGCTGCCCGTTCCCGTGAGGGTCACATTGCCCTCGTCGCGTACCACTACGTCACCCGGACTAAGGGTTTCGTTCACAGTCACGGTGATATCGGATAACGGTTCAAACAAAACCTTGGCATTGGGTGTGAAAGCGGCCGCTCCATTATTAAACAGCAGTGCAGTGGCATCCCAGGTGGCCGATTCGACGGCCCAGGTCAGATCAGGCACAAAGGTTTCAGGGTCAATCACCGGCACTTCTTCGGGTTGGGTTTTCACCGTGATTTCAGGCGTATAGGCAGATTGGCCGGCTTCGTTATAGGCCTTGGCGCGCAAGATATAGGCTGTGGCTGGTGAAAGAGATTCCAACGTTATGGATTGGGCACCGGAAGACACCCTGCCCACTTCCTTGAACGTGCCGTTTTCCTTGACTTCTACGATGAAGCCTGTTTCGTCTTCCGTGTAGTCAAACCACTTTAGAATCAATGAGTTTTGAGTGGACACCGAAAGACTGAATCCCACGGGCGCCCGCAGGAAAAACTGCCTGTCGGTTTTGGTGAGGCTGTTGATGTAGTTTTCTATGTTGGTATAGCCATTGGGGGCCAGTACCATAGCGTCGTTGAGGGCCGGATTGGTACCGTTGGCGTTTTCCCAGGCATCGGGGATGCCATCACCATCTGCATCAACCTTGGCTACACCGGGCCAAATAGTCCAGGAAGAAGGTGCACCGATAGGCAGCAGGGCTTCATCAGCTATTAGTTTGCCTTCCTTGCCCAGTGACCAGATTTCGTTGATCATGTAGTGGTCGGCGTTGTCTCTGTAAGGCAGGGAGGCGCCCACGTTGGGCAGCAGGGAGTCGGCAACGACAGTAGCCGACCAGGTGGGTAAGATGGGGTATGGATACGGCTTCGACTGAAAATCGGGCGGGCCGGAATACGCACTTTGAGGGAGCAGCGAGGGATTGAGTTGGCCGTTCAGGTCGCTGTCATACCAGTTGTCGGCCGCATAGAGGTGAAAGAGTTCGTTGCCGCCGCTGAAGGGACTTCCCCCACCGGCCGGACCTTTGATAAAGAGGTTGCTTTCTGCGTTGCAGTAGGCATGCCCCGTTGATTCTCCGCCCATGATGTAGGCGGCGTTTTTCCAGTTGTAAACCAGGTTGTTGACATACTGGTTTCTGCCTTTGATCTTGGCATTGCGGGTGCTGTTGTCCACATAGACATTGCGGTACAGCGTGATGCTGTCGGCTTGCACCAGGCCGCCGGCAGAGTGGGACAACAATCCTTGTCCGATAAGGCTGTTTTGAATGGTGATATTTCCCAGGTCTCCTTTACCGTCGGGAGAAATGGAAAAGGTTTCGTCCTGTCCCCAGGCAACGGAGACGTGGTCGAAAATCATGTTTGTACCGTTGGCAATACCGGCGGCATCAGCGCCAGAGGTACCTTGTTTGCCCATGCGAAAACGCATGTAGCGCACAATGGTGTTGGTAGCACCCGAAAAAGAAACGCCATCGCCATAGACGATGACACCTTCGCCTGGAGCTGTTTGTCCAGCCACATAGAGGTTTTTGGCAAATACCATACGGCTGTTTAGCCGGATAACACCGGCGACATCAAAGACCACTATTCGGTTGGGTTGGCTCACGGCATCCCGCAAAGAGCCCGCTCCACTGTCGTTCAGGTTAGTTACTTTGTATACGGAGCCGTAACGGCCACCCACGGCATAACGCCCAAATCCCTGGGCACCGGGGAAAGCGAGTTGTTGAGCTTCGGCCAGTGGACTGAGTAAAACAATCAATAGACAGAGAAAGGGTATGGATATGGATTTCATGGTCGTTTTTCTATCGTGGTGGTAAACCAATCACACCACCTCCCGAAATGGGGAGGTGGGTGATGGATATAAAGCGATTATCGGCGCTCGTTGAGCATCACCTTGGTGGTTTCCACCGAGCCGTCCGAATAAATAGTGCGTACAATATTCAACCCAAAGCCAAGCGTCTTCATGGGCTGACCTGCCAAATTGTAGTAGCGGGTGGAAACCACCTGCCTGTCCAACGCCGGTTTGCGGATGGATACATCCTGTCCTTCACCCATCAGCTTGATGTCAAAAATCACCATGTTGCTGTTGGTGCCTAGGTTGCTGACACTCCTCAATTTAACATAGACAGGGGCTGTTTGGTCGTAATAAGCAACCCCTTTTCGAACATACTTATCGTTGACAGAGGTCAACGTATCCAAAACCGTCCAGGTGGTATCGTTCAGGTTGTCGTTGACGGAGACTTCCAATTTTTCGATGGTAGAATTTCCCTTAGCTCCTGTAAACCAAGCCACTACATCAAACGGACCTGTGTAAGCAGTGTTTGTCATGATGAAGGCGGTGGTTGGATCTGTAGAGACGTTGGTTCTTAAGAAAGTAAGCGCCATTTTTGATGCTCCAAAGTCTGCCTCAGTGTAGGCACTGTAGTTACCTGATTGAACTACTTGGCCAGGAGTCATTGTTTGTATGGTAACGCGCTGTCCTTTTGTTCCAACAATAAATCCATTTTTGCAATCGTTCAAAGCCAGGGAATCGGTATATGGATACCCCGCACCACCAAACAGGTCGACATTTTTTGTTGGGATGGTATCAGAATCGCCCCAAGTCCATTTCGATGGATTGGTATTGAAATCAGCCCATACCAACGTCTTTTCACGAGCAATGTAGCCATCGATAGAGATGCTTTCCTCAGCAACGAGGGAATACAGTTTTCCGGCTTCCACAGCAACGGCTTTCACCATACCTGGACGAACCACGGTAAACGGTTCAACGTACAAGGTGGACTTGACAGAGTCGGGTGTGGCACCATTGGTCGTGTAATAGATCCTGGCACCGGCGGCAGCGGCCAAGGTGATGGTCTTGCCTTGAGCGGCAGCAGCTACACTAATGGTCGGGGTGGCTGCCAAATATCTGACGTCAACCTCAATGGAGGCAACACCACTCATGTCATACCCTTGTTTGAAGGCGGCTGCCTTGATGGTACATGGGGTGGTTATTTCTACTTGTGTGCTGTATAACGTGCTCGTTGCCGTAGGTTCGGTACCATCGGTGGTGTAACGGATTTGAGCCTCTTCGGTCAAAGAAGACATGGTCACATAGGTTACACCGTTACCGTAAGTCATACTCAAGGTCGGTTTGACGGCCGGTAACACATTACCGGCAGATTGCAGGAGGTAATAAACGGCGTTGTTGATCAGCTGATAGGCATCATCCGAAAGATTGGCGGCCATCGTATCACAGGAAATCGGAAGCAGCAGGTATTTGTTGACCGTTCCGTGTTCGTGGATGGCGTTGTACGTACCAGCAGGGCCAGTCACTGTAGCCAACACGGGGTCTTCAGCAATGAGTCCACCAGCTTTGGCTGTATAGCCTTGAACCATGTTCTTTTTAATGCCTTCATAGGTGTTAAACAGGGTGATGGTGCTATCAGGCATCTCTATGTTTTCGAATAAAGGATGATCCAGATAAGCCGAATCAATCTTTATAGTAGGCACACCAGCAGCCGTTTTGGTTGAACTTGGGTTTGCACCGGCACCCCAATCCCAAACGGTATTCTTATAGAAGAACGACTTAAAATTGAGCATAGGAACGCGGTTGACCAATTGACTTAATAGCTTGGCAAAAGCGTGGCCACTGCTGATGGCTTCAGAAACGACCACCAAGTCGTAGCTTTCCAAAGCCGTCAATGTATCGGTGTTAGCAGCCGTAAAATCCTTGATGTCAATAGCTTCACAGTCTTTTTCACCCAACACCGAAGAGATGAAAATGGGATCTTCGTCAATACCGGGGTAGGTGGAATAAGAGCTGTCAAACAAGTAAGCAATTCTATAGGGAGCAGAAGGGTCAAAACCGCCGGTACCACCCATCAGGTAGTTACAAGCATTGACCACCAACTTGACACCATTGGCGGTCACCGTACGGATGGCATCACTGGAGATGGGGATAAGCATGTAGTACGGTTTATTAGCTTCGTCCTTGATTTCGTGGATAGCATGTAAAACTGAACCTGTAACCTTTGCAATGATATTAGCCTCTTGTATCAAACCTGTAGAAATGAGTTCGCTAAATCCTTGAATCTGGTTGTTTGTTGTGTTGGTCCCATCAAAAATCTGCACCACATTGTCAGTGACTACCAAATCTTTAAAAATCGCGTGGGTTTCAAAATCTGGATTAATCGTTACAGAAGAAGTCCTGGCATCCGGATTTGCCGGTTTTGCCCAGCTCCAACGGCCACTGGTGTAATTGAAGGCTTTCATACTCAAAATGGGTACCCTGCCTACTAATTTAACCAGGTTGTTGGATAATGTTGTGTTACCAGATATGGCTTCAGAAAGAACCACCAAATCATAGTTGGCCAACGAATCGTAATTGGCTTCGACGGTAGAGGCGTATCCATGGTCGGTCACGGTAAATGCCGTTTTAAGACCGATATGGATGGGATCTGTTTCTGGCGTATAGCCAGTAGATCCATACCCAGGTTGATAGACGAAAGCCACCTTTTTCTGGGCAGACACACTCGTAACGCAGAACAGCGCCACGAGGCACAAGAGTAAATGTCTTTTTTTCATAGGTTAGATATTAGGGTGAAATAATAGTGATTTATAAGGTATATCAACTCTTTCAAGGCATGGGCTGTAAGCCTTCCCATTTTACGTTCCAGGTGCCGTCCTTGGGAAAGCCCGGGGCGTCTCCCTCACTGCCATCCCATCCGGCACACATCATGGCCACGGCTGTCAGGAGTCCACCGTTGCCTGGCAAGTACAGTCTGAGGCGGCCGTCCTGGTAGTTGTGTCCGTTTACTAAATAGGTATTGGTGCGTTTGTCCATCAAAAGGGCGCCGACGGCTTTGTCGGGGTGTCCGAGTCTGGCAGCGTTCATGGCTGTCATGGGGTAGTCCCAGCCCCAGGTTTTGCCCCAGTTCCAGTTGTCCCAAATCCAGTTGAGCGTATTGGTCATGATATCGGTGCGTACCAACCTGGATGAAGGCAGAATGCCGACAGCACCCAAAACGGCCATGTGGTCTGACGTAAAACGAGTATCCAAATACGTATCTGTGGCGGTTTCAGCGGCCAGGTATAGGCCGTTTTCATGGGCCAGGGGGGACAGTTTGTCAAGGATGATTTCCCACTCCAGGTTTTTGGGCATCCCCAGGCGTTGGCGCCAGGCTTGAGCTACACTCAAAGCATAATGCCAGTACGACAATTCGAAGGGTGGATTGACTGTTTCCGAGGCTTTCAAGGTTTCCTGAGCAGGAATGGCGCCTTTGAGCACATACCGGTCTTCAATTTCTTCATAGTCCACATAATCGGCCATAAAGGTGGCGGTTTCAAACACCAGGTCTTTATAACGGTTCAGGACGGCTGTGTCGGGGTTTGCCCTGTACATCAATTCGGCCATGTAGATAAAGTGCGGTTGTTGCCAAATAAGAAATGAGCCCACCTTGGAGGGTGCTTCGGTGGCTGAAGGATCGGTCATTTTCATCCAGCGTGCTCCTTGCCAGCCTTGGCGTTGAGCAATGGCTTTGGCTTTTGGCAACGCAGTCTGGTACCAACCGAGGCTACGTTCCAACAAATCAGGGCGTCCCCAAAGGGCGAAATGGACACCATGCCACCAATGCATTTCGAGGTGGAATTTACCGTACCAGCTGTTGTAGGTCAGGCCGGTTTCCTGCGGTGGGTAAGTGCCGGCACACTGAATGGCCATCAAATACTGCGACAAGACCACGCGGCGTTCCAGTTCTGGAGCTCTCTCATCGGTGCAGGCTGAAAAATCAACCGCTCCTCCCCGCTTCCAGAACGACTGCCACCAATCGGCAACAAGGGCTTTATCGGTATCAAAGGTGGTAGCGGCTTTGTACGTGGCGGTTTCCTTTTTTGCCGTCAGATCAGGTTGTTCAGCCTGAAAACGACAGCTGAAGGCGAGTTCGTCTCCCTGCGGAAGCAGGCGGAAATCGTGGGCGCCTTTTTGAACAAACAGGGCCTCGCCTTCCCAGGTCACACATATATAATAGGTTTCGGCGTCAAGCTGACGTTTCAACCAGGCCATGCCCGGTTCAAGGCTGAGCAGGCTGGTTTGATGACGTTCGGGTTTGGTCCAATCACAGGCATGGTCGGCGTGTTTGCCTGTTGGATAGGGGAACTGCAATTTGACCGTCAGTTGATCCATATGGAACAAGGCCGATGTGACCTTGGCTGACAGTCTGTCTTCATCGGGCATACACATGGTCTGAACGGCCACCGTGTTCTCGCCCACCCTGAATGAACTCTCAATGCGTCCGTTCCAGAGATCCAGTTGTTGGTTGATGTCACTCAGGTCGCTTGGCAAGGCTTTCAAGCCGTTGGGCAACGTGATGTCCAGGCCTATCATACCCAGGTGCAGGCGGTGAGGGTTTTCCCTGAAATAGTTGGCGGCAGCCTGTTGCCGTCCTTTTTCGTTGAACTGTACGGCATATGGTTCCTCATGGCCGTGATAGTTGTAGTTTTTCCACGTTTCTTCCGGCTTATAGCCTTCAACGTTGGGGAAGCTGTGCCACCCCCATTGAGCTTGCGTACCCAAAGGAACGCCCTGTTCGTACAAGGCTGGAAAGGTTTGCAGACCGGTGGCGTCCACCGTAAAGGCAAATTCGCCGTTACCGACTGACAATGATGCCAGGGAGTCAAACGCCTGCACCTTGACGGTGTGCCTGTTTACCAGCGCTTCTCTGTCGATGGGCGTCCTGTTGTTAACAGAACGACAAGCCGTACCCATCAGTACG
Source organism: Bacteroidales bacterium (assembly GCA_012718945.1). Lineage (GTDB taxonomy): Bacteria > Bacteroidota > Bacteroidia > Bacteroidales > UBA1402 > UBA8389. The sequence goes on along the minus strand of JAAYBL010000237.1, from coordinate 3,057 downwards.
ATGGCACCAACAATAATAATATGGTGTGTGTGTTTGTTCATGATAAGTGGTCGGTGTTACTTGTACAATGGTACGTTGACGTTGTTTTCCATCACCACCGGTTCGCCGTTTTCTCCGCCGATGTAGACGTTGTCGAGTTGCCAGTCTTTGGCCCAGTACATGCGGCCGGGATTCTTACCCGTGATGTGCACGTTTTTCAAACTAAACCCGGTGACCGGTGAGGCCTCCACGCCTTCACAAATTAAGGCCACCTGGCAATCTTTGGCCTGGATGTCTGTAAAATGGATATTGCGGAAGGTTGGCAATCCTTTTTCGGCTGGTTCTACCGGTGTGAGCATGACTTTCCAATGGTCGGGCACTTCATCCCAGACATAGGGTTCGGGTAATTTGGAATAGCTGTAACTGGGATTCCAATTCAAGTTGATTTGGAAGGGGTCCCTGATGCCCTGCATCTTGATATCGGCCAACCAAATGTCTTCCACCACACCGCCTCGGTTTAACGCTGACTTGAAGCGCAAGCCCACCTTGGTGCCAATGGCTGTCATGTCGTAAGATACCACGTTGCGGATGCTTCCCGAGGTTTCACTGCCGCAGGTAAACAAACCATCACCCTGCCTGGCAATGCATTTACGGATGACTACATACTCGGTGGGGCGGTTCACACGCAAGCCATCGGCGTCCCTGCCGGCTTTCAGGCAGAAATTGTCGTCGTTGCAACTGATGTCGCAGTTCTCAACCAAAACTCTGGTGGATGAATCGATGTCAATGCCATCAGTGCTGGGGCCTTTGCCGGCGTTGTTGTTATTCACCAAAATGCCGTCGATGGTCACCTGGTTACTATATAATATGTGTACTGTCCAAAATCCGGCCTCGAAATAGCTGTTGCCATTGAGGGTCACATCCTCACAGGACTGAAACAAAATCATGCGTGGGCGCATGCAATCGTAATCGACAATCCAGCGCAGGCCGCGTTTGTCGTAGTCTTTGCGCATGGCCCAGTATTTATCCCAGAAAACCTTGCCTTGGCCCCAGACTTCACCCTCGCCAGTCAATGAAACAGTCTGTTGACCAATTGCTGTAATCAAGGCTGCCGGCCATTTCATTTCAATACCGGCCACCCTGGTATCAATGACTGGATAATCGGCGATGTTTTGGCTGCCGTACAAACGCACGCCTTTGGGCAAATGGAAATCAACACCCGATTTTAAAAACACAGATCCGGTGAGGTAATCACCCGGTGCAAAGGTAACCCTGCCACCGCCGTTGGCTGCACAGGCATCAATGGCGGCTTGAATGGCGTTGGTGCTCAAAACGGTCGTATCGGCCACAGCGCCAAAGTCCACAACATTGTAGACCGAGTCGACAGCGGGTCGCTGTTTGGCTCCCACTTCTTCTATCCATTTAAAATTTGGTATTCCGTCTGTGATCTGTTTGGGGGCACAGCTGGCCAACACAAAAACCATCAGCAGGACGGCAAAGGAGTCGCGTTTCTTCATGGCGGAAAGGTTTACATCAACAAATGTAGGTAAAAGCCTGCCTTTCGTCAATGCCTCGGCAATTAACCTGCATGGTGGACTATTTGCAACAAGCTGTTATTAAAGCCTTTATAACACCATCAACGGTTGTTTGAAGCCATTTAACCACCTATTTCCGCCAAAAAATCCACCTGTTTTTCCACATGATTTTGTCAAAAAAAGCACTTTTCATCCCCTTCGAGGTCTCGGTGGATGGCTCTCTTTACGACTATTCTATACCACTTGTTAAATAAGCTCCTCTATTCCTCTCCCCTAGGCGGGATGAGGTATTGCCTTAGACAACCATTCCTTAAGGCTTACGAAGTCTACCTTGTCGAACTCAAAGCATCCGCTGGCGTAGCTCGTCAATAGTATCCAAACATTTGAAAACAATGATGGAAACATCAATAAAAATGCGAACATTTTTTTACCTATTAATAGAGATTTTTTGCTTTGCAATTTTGATTTTTTGTTTAATGTTAGTCGGCAATAGATTTTCATCAACACCATTCAAAAAACATAAAAAATCATTATAATTTGAACTATTCCATGCATTATTTGCAGAATTAATCTTCTGACTAATTAACAAATTTTGTGTATAATTATCACTCAAATTTTGAATATATTCTTCTAATAGTCCATGTATATTTCTATCTCCACTTAACAATCTATATCCATCACCTTTAAGAAAAACATCTAGGCTATTAATAAATGTATCTACAGAGTTAAGTTCAAACACTAAATTTGAATTAAATAAGTGCTTAAGTACGTCATCATTAATTTGATACAATATACAACCTTTGAGCCCAATAAAAAAAGAGTTGGAGTTTTCTCTGTTGTCGTGGTTAACGCTAATTTCTACACGTTCAGATTCTATTTTGATCGTGTTATTGTATTCCTCAATAATATTAAAACCTTCGCTTTTTAGGAAGGGACAAAGTCTGTTTTTTACTTCTTTATTGAAATCCATTGTACACTTATTATTTAGGTGGTATCCATGCCCCCATCGTTGGATTATAAACCCAACCACGGCTCTTTAATGTAAATCGTTCTGCGTTTAAAAAACCTCCTGTTGGTATCAAATTTCCATTTGGCAATCTATAAGAGTCAAAAATCGGTTTTCCTAGATTCATTTCGTAACGAAGAGCACCATAATTTGCTTTCCAGTTTAATTTCGGCGTCCCTTTATTTGGAAGATGCAGCATATAGTCTCCTGTATTCCAACCTGTGCTCTTACTTGTCTGCGCAGCACCAGATTTGAAAAGGTTCAAACCACCAGTTGTGCTAGTTTTTACCCCCGAAACCACCGACCTTGTTGCTGCCGTGGCGGTACGGGTTGAACCAATGATTCCAGAGCTTGCACCAAGGGTGAACAGCTCTATGGCAGCAGTCATAAAATGCCCGCCGGCATTCATATAATCACCGCGTTTCAGGGCGTCAGTCGTCATTACACAAGACCCCCACACGGGAATATCATACTGCACCTTGCCCCAGAATCCTCTCATAGCACCCCCGCCAGGGGCGCTCCCCGTGACGACAACTT
>JAAYBL010000236.1 GCA_012718945.1 Bacteroidales bacterium | reverse complement strand
TTCTGGCATTGTGTACCCCCGATAAGGAAGCCGAGGCTAAGGAAGCCGGCGCCGATTATGTCGGTCTTGACGAATACATCGAAAAGATCAAAGGAGGTTGGACGGATGTGGATGTGATCATCACCATGCCCGCCATCATGGGTAAGATCGGTGCCCTGGGCCGCGTGCTCGGACCCCGTGGACTCATGCCCAACCCCAAGAGCGGCACGGTCACCATGGAAGTCGGCAAGGCCGTCAAAGAAGTGAAGCAGGGTAAGATTGACTTCAAAGTGGATAAGAGCGGTATCGTTCATGCCTCCATCGGTAAGGTCTCTTTCACCCAGGATCAGATTCTGGGCAACGCCAAGGAGTTTATCTCCACGTTGTTGAAACTGAAACCCTCAGCTGCCAAAGGTACCTACATCAAGAGCATTTATCTTTCCAGTACAATGAGTCCCGGCATCAAGGTAGAACCTAAAACCGTAGATGAAAATTAATTCAGAACAGTATGAAGAAGGAAGATAAAAGCATTGTCATTGAGCAATTGGCCTCAACCATCACAACGTACGGTGGTTTTTACATCACCGACCTTACGGCTCTCAATGCCGCCGATACCAGCAACCTGAGAAGGCGTTGCTTCAAGGATGGCGTCAAGCTGGTCGTTGTGAAGAATACGTTGCTCAAGAAGGCCCTTGAAAGCCTGGACACGGATTTTGAACCTATTTACGGATCACTCAAAGGCAATAGCGCCCTGATGTTCTCTACCGTAGCGAACGTCCCCGCCAAGCTGATTAAGGAGTTCGCCAAGGACAAACCCGTACCTGCCTTGAAGGCTGCATACGTAGAAGAAAGCTTCTATATAGGATCCGACCAGTTGGAGGCCCTGATTCACATCAAGAGCAAGAACGAGCTTATCGGCGACGTCATTGCCTTGCTGCAATCCCCGGCCAAAAACGTGGTATCTGCCCTTCAAAGCGGAGGGAACATTCTGCATGGCGTCTTGAAGACCCTCGGAGAAAGAGAAAATTAATAAACCAAGTAACAAAAACATCTTAATACATACAAAAATGGCAGATTTGAAAGCTTTTGCTGAACAATTGGTGAACTTGACCGTAAAAGAAGTAAACGAACTGGCTACCATCCTGAAGGAAGAATATGGTATCGAACCCGCTGCAGCCGCTGTTGCTGTAGCTGCCGGTCCTGCAGCTGAAGGCCCCGCCGCCGCCGCTGAAAAGACCTCCTTCGATGTTGTTTTGAAGTCAGCCGGTGCCGCTAAGTTGGCTGTTGTTAAGGCTGTCAAGGAATCTTGCGGTCTTGGTCTGAAAGAAGCCAAAGATTTGGTTGACGCTGCTCCCTCAGTTTTGAAGGAAGGTGCCTCCAAAGACGAAGCTGAAGCGCTGAAGAAAGCGTTGGAAGAAGCAGGCGCCGAAGTTGAACTTAAGTAAGCTTATCGCCTGATAATCAGGTAAATTGGTTTAGAGCCTCCGGGGACGGAGGTTCTAGACCTTTTCGTGTCTATAGTCTCTTTTGTTCCTTTACTGGAATTTTTTATTGCCCCGGCACGATCTTACCGTCTTCTAACGTGAAGCGGTCGCTTTATAAAACGTACATTTAAACTACCCATAAATGTCTTCAGCTACTGAAACCAATCGCGTAAATTTTGCATCTATCCAGAGCCCTATCGATTACCCCGATTTTCTGGAAGTGCAATTGAAGTCATTCCAGGACTTTCTGCAACTGGATACTCCTCCCGAAAAACGTAAAAATGAAGGCTTGTACAAGGTGTTTGCCGAAAACTTTCCCATCGCAGACACACGCAACAACTTTGTACTCGAATTTTTGGATTACTACATCGATCCACCCCGTTATGCCATTGAGGAATGCCTGGAAAGAGGTTTGACCTATAGCGTACCACTCAAGGCCAGGTTGAAACTGTATTGTACAGACCCTGACCACGAAGACTTTGAAACAAAAATCCAGGACGTTTACCTGGGTGCCATTCCCTACATGACTCCCAAGGGCACGTTCGTAATCAACGGAGCCGAGCGTGTCATCGTTTCGCAGTTACACCGTTCACCAGGCGTCTTTTTCGGACAAAGCGTCCACGCCAACGGATCCAAACTGTATTCGGCACGTATCATCCCCTTCAAGGGCTCTTGGATCGAATTTGCGACCGATATTAACAACGTGATGTACGCTTACATCGACCGCAAAAAGAAATTACCCGTCACCACCCTTCTCCGCGCCATTGGTTTTGAAACAGACAAGGACATCCTTGAGATTTTCAATTTGGCCGAGGAAATCAAAGTCACCAAAACAGGACTAAAGAAACTGGTTGGCCGCAAACTTGCCGCACGTGTCCTCAAAAGTTGGGTTGAAGACTTTGTGGATGAAGACACCGGAGAAGTTGTATCCATCGAACGTAACGAAGTCATCATCGACAGGGAGACCGTTCTGGAAAATGACCACATGGATGCCATCATCGAATCTGGTTCAGCAACCATCCTTTTGCACAAGGAAGATGCTTCCATGTCCGACTACAGCATCATCTACAACACACTGCAGAAAGACCCCAGCAACTCTGAAAAAGAGGCTGTTCTTTACATCTACCGTCAGCTTCGTAATGCTGAGCCGGCCGATGATGCCAGTGCCCGCGAAGTCATTCAAAATCTTTTCTTCTCAGAAAAGCGTTACGATCTTGGTGAAGTTGGTCGCTACCGTATCAACAAGAAACTGCACTTGACCACCGATAGTGATGTCAAAGTGTTGACCAAGGAAGACATTATTGAAATCATCAAATACCTCATCGAGTTGGTCAACTCCAACGCCGATGTGGATGACATTGACCACCTCAGCAACCGCCGTGTCCGTACGGTCGGTGAACAACTCAACAACCAGTTCGGCGTCGGTCTGGCTCGTATGGCTCGTACCATACGTGAGCGCATGAACGTACGCGACAACGAAGTGTTCGCCCCTGTTGAACTGATCAATGCCAAGACCATCTCTTCGGTGATCAACTCCTTCTTCGGAACCAATGCCTTGTCACAGTTCATGGACCAGACCAATCCGCTGGCTGAAATGACGCACAAGCGTCGTATGTCTGCCCTCGGTCCTGGCGGTCTTTCCCGCGAACGCGCCGGTTTCGAAGTACGTGACGTGCATTATACGCACTACGGCCGTCTGTGCCCCATTGAAACACCTGAAGGCCCCAATATCGGTTTGATCTCATCCTTATGCGTCTACGCCAAAATCAACGACCTTGGTTTTATCGAAACGCCTTACCGTACTGTCAATGACAGCCAGGTAAACCTGGGTGAGGTTGTATACCTCACTGCCGAGGAAGAAGAAGGCAAGATCATCGCTCAGGGTAACGCCCCATTGAACGACGATGGCTCCTTTATATTAACACGTGTGAAGTCGCGTCTCGATGCCGACTTCCCTGTTGTTCCGCCTGCTGAGGTCAACCTGATGGACGTTTCACCTACGCAAATTGCCTCCATTGCTGCATCATTGATTCCTTTCCTGGAACACGATGACGCCAACCGCGCCCTCATGGGATCGAACATGATGCGCCAGGCAGTACCCTTGATTCGCAGCGAAGCTCCCATCGTTGGTACAGGCCTGGAAGGACAACTCATCCGCGACTCCAGAACGCAATTGGTCGCTGAAGGTGACGGTATCATCGAATTTGTCGATGCCACCTCCATTCGTATCCGTTATGACCGCACCGAAGAAGAGGCTTTTGTCAGCTTCAACGACGCTGCAAAGACCTATACTATTCCTAAGTTCCAAAAGACCAACCAAAGCACCACCATCGACCTGCGTCCCATCGTGAACAAAGGCGAAAGGGTAACCAAGGGTCAACTGTTGACCGAGGGCTATTCGACTGAAAAAGGCGAACTGGCGCTGGGACGCAACTTGAAAGTGGCCTTCATGCCTTGGAAAGGGTACAACTTTGAAGATGCTATCGTACTTAACGAACGTTTGGTGCGTGAAGACATCTTTACTTCCGTTCATGTGGACGAATATGTATTGGAAGTGCGCGAGACCAAACGTGGTATGGAAGAACTCACCTCAGATATACCCAACGTCAGTGAAGAGGCTACCAAAGACCTCG
>JAAYBL010000235.1 GCA_012718945.1 Bacteroidales bacterium | reverse complement strand
CATTTCAATAAAGCCAAAACTGTGGGTGGCATAGGGGTTGAAGCCGCTGCGGAAGGTGACCCTGCGTTCATCGACCGGACCTATCATTTTTTTCCAGCGATAGAGGTAGGTATCGGCACCGACGTCAACCATGGATCCGTTGTACCTGAAAGCCGTAATGCCTTGACGTTTGAGGGCATCGGTAAATTGAGTACGGATGGGCCAACCACCTGGAATGCGTCCCCAGGTGCCTGGTTGCAGGAAGGCGAAACCGAGGTTGATGCTGCCCTGGCTTTTCAAAGACACGCCGAAGCTACCTTTGATGGTATTGGCGTTGGGGGTGAGTTCAAAGGTGACCTTTTCGTAGCTCCCGTCGCCTTTAAGCGTAAAGGGCCTTTCAGCCAGGACGCGGCCTTTTTCATCACGCAAGGATAAGTGGATGGTGGTAGGCTTTTCTGCCTTGACCCTCAGGATACCGTCGTAGGGCTTGCCGGCGTCAAAACGGATGCCTTGCTTGTAAAGACCGTGGTTGGTCAAACCAGCTTCACCGCTGCCATTGGTCATGGCAATGCGTTGGGTCTGTCTGCCAATGTAGGCCTGTCCGTCGCGAACCAGCGTATAAGTAGCCTGGGCGTCGCCGGTGGTGAAGGCTTCCCAGTATTTGGACACCTGTCTTGTACCGTTAACGCGTTCCAGCATGGTGCGTTGGATGGGAGCGGGCAGGGAGTCGAAGACCAGGAAACGGCCTGGGAATGACCAGCCCGAAATCACGCGGGGACCTCTGAAGGGTCTGGTGTTGTATATGTCTTTGGAGTGGAAGTCATACTTTTCACTCAGGTGGTTCCAGTTGACCCTGGAATAGATGTCGGTCTGGGTGATGAGGTGTGGTATCCTGCGTTCATCCAGGACCACGTAGATTTTGGAATAGTCACTGCGGTCGAGGTTGAGGAAATCCACATCGATACCTTCTTCAAAGGCTTCACCATGGATCAACTGGCTGAACATACCGCCGTTGGTCTGGTTGTTGAGGTCTTCGATGTTGGTACCGTTGAACAGTTTGGTGACAGTGGCAACGCGTGTGCCGGCGTCAACATCGAGTTTGATTTGAGCCCAGGCTGGACAGGTTAGCAACAAGGCGCTTAGCGCGACAAGGGTCTTTTTCATGTTTAATGGCTATAAGTTAGTACAAATGAGATGAGATCTCATTTGCATGAACACTGCTCCAGCTACGATGAATCATGCATTGGGCAAAGATACCCAATGCAAATGAATCCTTCGGTACGTTGGATGTTGAAAAGACCCTATCGTTTAGCGAAGCTCAAAAAAATTACTTGACCTTGATGCTGCAACCAATAGCCACGGTTTTGGAGACGACTGGTTCTTTACCGGCAAGCAGGGCGTCGACAGCATCGGCCACGTAGTGTTCGGTGGCTTCAGTAGCGTTGCGATAATTGTTGTCGATGGCTCCAATATACTTGACCACCTGTTTGTTGCCCGTTTTCTTCAGGACAAAGACATGGGGTGTCTTTTCAGCACCGTATTGGGGATAAATGGTTTGTCCGTCATCAAACAGGTAGGGGAAGGTGAAAGCCTTTTCCTTGGCCCTGGCTTGCATGGCTTCGTAGCTGTCTTTGGGCTGTGCGGCCGGGTCATTGGGATTGATGGCGATGACAGGGTAACCCAGGGGTTTGTATTTCTTGTCAAGCGCGATGATACGGTCTTCGTAGGCCACGGCGTAGGGGCAGTGGTTGCAGGTGAACACTACGATAAAGCCTTTGGCTTGTTTGTAATCGGCCAGCGAGACTTTTTTTCCATCAACATTCTTGAGGCTGAAATCGGTGGCGGCGTCGCCCACGGCATAACCCTGGGCCATCAGAGCACTGCTGGTTGCTAAAGCCACTAGCAATGCTAGGAGTTTGATACGTGCATTCATTGTGAGGGAGGTGTGAGGTTTTTATTGTAGGAAAGATTGAATCAGGCCTGTCAGGGCCGTTTTATTAAGTGGACCGCCCTCAAAATGCAGGGCCTTTCCGTTGCGGATGAACAGGGTAGCCGGTATGGTCCCTTGCCAACTGGGGTGAATGGCGGGAATCCAGGTGTTCATTCGAGTAACATCGTCCAGCAGGTAATGCTCCACAGCCAGGTTCAGGTCTTTGATCATGGGTTTGACCCCGGTTTCCAGGTTGTTGACGTCATCAAGTGAAACCAGGATCATGTGGTAGTTCTCCTTCTTTTTAAAGGTGTCGTTTACGGCCATGAAGTCTGGCAGTTCCTTTACGCAGGGGGCACACCAGGTGGCCCAGAAATTGACTACGTAAAGCACATTGTCCTGCTTGGAGTAGGCGGCTTGCAAGGCTTCGTACTGCACCACTTTCACCTCGGCCAACGGTGTGCTTTCAGCGTTGCTCGTGTCAGACTTGGTGTTATTCGTACAGCTCACCATCAACAGTGCCAGCGGTAGGAAAAGGGTGAATAGGCGGTTGGGTCTCATTGACGTATGCTTTCTTGAAAATCAATGGTTGGAATTTGGCTGCAATATAACAAGTAAAAACTTGATAAAATAAATTTATTGACAGTTACCTTTATTTTTTAGCATTTTTAAGAAAAAGTGTACCTTCATGCCCAAAACAAAACCCTCATGAAACGACACATTGCAACCTTACTGGCTTTGGCCGTGATAACACCTTTTTCTTTCTGTCAAAACGCTGGAAAATCCTGGTCAGACCTTGATTATGCTGGCGACGGACATGTCTCTCACCGCTTGGATATTCACCTTCCTGCTGAAGAAAAAGCCGCTTACCCCGTCGTTGTCGTTATCTATGGCAGTGCCTGGTTTGCCAACAATATGAAGCAAATGGCCTTCAACGCCATGGGTAAACCCCTGCTGGATGCGGGTTTTGCCGTTGTTGCCATCAACCACCGTTCGAGCGGTGATGCGCCTTATCCTGCCCAGATCAACGACGTGAAAGCCGCCATCCGGTTCTTACGCGCCAATAAAGCAACCTACGCCCTGGACGATGCTTTTATCGGTATCACGGGCTTTTCCTCGGGTGGCCACCTGGCCTCGCTGGCTGGTGCCACCAATGGAGTCTCCACGTTCACCAAGGGCGCGTTTACCATCGATGTGGAAGGCAACGTGGGTCCGTATGTCGGTGTGAGTAGCGCTGTGAACGCCGTGGTCGATTGGTTCGGCCCCATCGATTTATTGAAGATGGATGCCTGTGAACGCGCCAAAACCGGCCAATCACCTGAGGCTGCCTTGGTGGCAGGTAGTCTGGTCGATAAAGCCGACCTGGTAGCCATGGCCAATCCCATTACCTTCCTTGACAAACAAGACCCTGTATTCCTGGTGATCCATGGTGAAGCCGACAATGTGGTGCCACCCTGCCAAAGTGCCTTGTTTGCCGCTGCTCTGCAAGAGGTTCAACGGTTGGATGCCTACGTTACCGTTCCCGATGGGCAACACGGTCCAGTCACCTTTAATCCAGAGACCTTCAAACGTATGGTCGACTTTTTCAAGGCCAACGCGACCAACTAAACAGGGGAGGCATGCTGTTCAATTCCCTGGAATTTGCCCTTTTTCTACCCATCGTCTTTGCGCTCTATTGGTTTCTGCCCTTTAAGCGCTTAAGAGGCCAGAATGCTTTGGTCGTTGTGGCCAGCTATGTGTTTTATGGCTGGTGGGACTGGCGTTTTCTGGGTTTGATCCTCCTTAGCACACTCACCGATTACGCCATGGGCCTCTGGATGGGGGCAACCGCTGAACAGCGCAAACGCAAACGACTGTTGTGGGTGAGTTTGGGGCTGAACCTTGGCCTTTTGGGCTTCTTCAAATACTTCAATTTTTTTGTTGACAGTTTCACCACAGCCTTTACCTTTTTCGGTGTTGCCATTCAGCCGAATACCTTAAAAATCATCCTGCCTGTCGGTATTAGTTTTTACACGTTTCAAACCCTTAGTTACACCATTGATGTGTACAAACGGTCCATCGAGCCCACCAGGGATTTGGTGGCCTTTGCCGCCTTTGTGAGCTTTTTCCCCCAACTGGTGGCCGGGCCCATTGAAAGAGCCAGCAATCTCTTGCCACAGTTTACCCAACGGCGTTTTTTTGACCGCGAAAAGGCTGTCGATGGCCTGCGCCAAATACTGTGGGGGCTGTTTAAGAAAGTTGTGATTGCCGACAGTTGTGCCAAATACGCCAACCTCATATTTGATTCATCGGCCACGCTCTCCGGAAGCACCCTGGTGTTGGGAGCCCTGTTTTTCACCTTCCAGATTTATGGCGACTTTTCCGGTTATTCCGATATCGCCATCGGTACTTCCAGGCTTTTCGGCATTTCCCTGAAACGCAATTTTGCCTTTCCCTATTTTTCTCGCGACATTGCCGAGTTCTGGCGCCGTTGGCATATATCCTTGACGTCATGGTTCAGGGACTATCTGTACATTCCCTTGGGGGGAAGCAGGGGTAGTCTATGGATGAAAATCAGGAACTCACTGATTGTGTTTTGTGTGAGTGGCTTGTGGCACGGTGCCAATTGGACATTTGTTGCCTGGGGGCTCTTGAATGCCCTTTATTTTATACCGCTGTTGGTGACAGGCAGAAACAAACAACACCTGGGTACTGTTGCCGAGGGACGTTCGTTACCCAGTCTGAAAGATTTCCTCTCCATGTTACTGACGTTTACGCTTACGGTGTTGGCCTGGGTGTTCTTCCGGGCTACGTCCATCGAGCACGCTTTTGATTACTTGTCCGGTATTTTTTCGCCTTCCTTGTTTGCCTACCCCGCCTATTCGGGCATGGAAGAGTCTCTGATAACCATAGTCTTATGTGTTCTCTTCATGCTGGTGGAATGGCAGGGGCGAACGTGTCACTATGCCATCGAAAAACTGGGGTTAACGTGGAAGCGTCCCTACCGATGGGCCTTCTATTATGTATTGGTGTTGACCATCGTTTTGTTGGGTGGTGAACAACAACAATTCATTTATTTTCAATTCTAAGCCATGACAGCCTTCCTGAAACAAGTGATGCGCTTTTCCTGCCTGCTGTTGGTGGGCTTAATCGCTTTGGTGGGGCTTTACGTATACCTGGATCCCTTTAAGGTGGTGAAAACCTACACCGCCTTTTACGAAGAAAACGCGCAAGGTGGCGTGGAATTGAACAAGGATTACGTCAGTACGATGACCTACCTCAGGCAGGTAAAAACGGAAGGATACAACGCTTTTATCTTTGGTAATTCCCGCTCCATTTTCTACCAGGTGGACGATTGGCGGCAACACCTCGGCCCTCAGGCTGCTTGTTATCATTTTGATGCCTCCGGTGAGTCTTTGTGGGCCTTGGAAAAGAAAGTCGCGTACATCAGCCAGAATGGTGGTTCCCTTGACGATGTGCTTTTGGTGCTTGATGCTGCCCTGTTGGAACAGGTGACGCCCAAAACGGGTCACTTGTTTACGATCAGCCCTGAGCTGGTGCATCATTCAAACGTGGTTGATTTTCACACAACGGCTTTCATGACCTTCATTCGTCCCAAGTTCCTTTATGCTTACCTCGATTATTGGCATACCGGAACCGTCAAACCGTACATGAAAAAACTAGGCTTACTGGATGACAGCCCTTTTTCCTACTGTGTTCAAACCAATGAAATCCGTTACGATGCCTTTGAACAACAGATTGCGGAAAATGCATACTATACGCCAGCCAGGATAGCGTCTTTTATGAGGGAGAGAAGGAAATCAGGCCCCCGTATTCAATCTGAACAAAAGCGATTGCTTGGCAGTATTCAAGCCATAGCCAGGAAGCATAGTACCAGGGTCAAGGTCATCATCAGCCCATTGTATGACCAGATACCCTTTGATGCGACAGATCTGGATTATTTGAAAGAGCTATTTGGTGCGACCAACGTGTTGGATGCTTCAGGGGTAAACGACATCACGGCCGATTACACCAACTATTACGAGTCCTCCCATTACAGGCCGCATGTGGCCAAAATGCTCTTGGATAGTGTCTATGCGCTGTCGGAAAGTGACCTCCTCTCGAAAAGACCTTGATTAAACCGATCTTCGTTGACTGGCCTGCTGCAGCACCAAGGACAAAGATATCACCACGATACCAATCACTGTGGTGACATCGGGTGACTCGCCGGCTACCAAAATCCAACTTAGGATGCTGCCGGTAACAGGTACCAGGAATTTCCAAAGGTTGAGTTCGGAGACTTTGACGTTGGGTTTTTGAAGCTCGGTGTACCAGAGGGAGAAGCCGGCCGCCGAGATGAAGGATAGCCAGAGCAGGGCACCATAAAACTCAGTGGGGTACACCTTGATGGCCGGTTTTTCCACCAACAACGAAGTGCCAAACAGTAACAAGCCGCCGGTGAAATTGGCAAAAGCCGTCAGTACCACCGGATTGATATGGGCCTCCTTTTTCTGCACCACCATGATATTGGTGAAACTACCGATGATGTTGCTCAATACGAGCAAGGCCACCCCCTGGTAAAAAACGGGGCTGTTGCCGGACAATTGGCCTTTGGTCAGACTGATAAAGACAATGCCGGCCATACCCAACGTGATGCTGGCCGTCTTTCGTAATGTCATTTTGTCGTTCTTCAACACCAGGTGGGCCATGATGGCCACAAACAGAGGACCGGCTCCGATAATGATGGACGAGGTGGCGCCTGGAACCTTGTCCAGACCAAGGAAGAACAAACCGTATTGCAGGAAGGTCTGTACAAAGGCAAACAACAACATGAACTTCCAATGTTTGAGCGCTCCCTTGAGATCAAGCTTGTTCCACCAAATGATGGGCACCAACAACAATCCGGCCAGGGTAAACCGTACCCCGGAAAGAAAGATGGGTTCCGCGTATTGAAACCCTATTTTAGCCCCTGCAAAGGCTGAGCCCCACAGGAGGCAGGCAATGATAGCTCTGTAATTCATGCGTTATTTTTCAACGTTCGCATTATCGAATGCGATGTAGTCTTTCATGTAGTAGTGACGTGTACTGCTCTTTATACACGTCACTCAAAAAACTTTGATCAATCCAATCTAGCCATTTTGGCAATGCCTTTTCCATCTTGTTGAATATATTCTGCTGTTGCTTTTCTTCTACCTTCAATGTGTTCATCGCAGCAACGAAATCCTCTTTAGTAAGCTTTTTCTTTTTTCCATTGAGGGTCAACGCCATTTCCTCCTTATCGTCAGGATTGACCAGGGCTGTATTTACCAAATCATACGCTGGTGATAGAATCATGCCCAAACCTGGCTTATCCAACAAGGAGAAATTCTTCAAGTGCATATCGGCATTACCTGTAATGAAAGAAAAAAGGACTAATTCCAGAAAGTTGATGACATCCAGACCTGGCGTGTTGGAATACTTCATGATGGTTTTACCTATTTGCTCATAGCTACCATGGTACTTATCCTCCGTCAGCCGCTCTGTGAGCTGGCACATATCCTCCATGGCCAGCTTCCCATTTTTCGTTCGGTCAACGCGTTTGGTGATATAAGCCAAATTGCCCGATTGCATACGAATAAGGCTATGAGGAGCTGTCTTTATGTTGGCAGCTGCTGCCAGATGCATGGTAAGATCTTCTACTTCTGGTAGTTGTGGATAGTCGGCCGTGGGAGGCTTCAGTATGTACCCGCCCCACAATCCCACAATAGTAAATCTTTTTTCCGAACCCGCTTTATTGTCACTTGTAATGTGCAAGGAGAGCTTGGCCTGAACACCGGTTACAGCTGTCTGCGTTTGTATCACTTCCTTAGCCAATGGCTTCAAATCATCTTCAGAGTAGGGCAGTGCCGGGGCTGATGGCTGATCAAATAGTTTCCTTGAACAGGAAGCGTGAAAGTCCTGTTCATTGTCCTTTAATGGCTGATAGCAGTATAAACACTTATTCATTGCTTTCATCTTCTAGGATTGCTTCCACGCTTACGACACCGATGCAATCTTTGCAACAGGTCAGCAGCAAACCCATCCGGTCTCTTGGATTGAGTTTCCAGTTTTTTTGGGCTATTTCCAATAACCAGCCTTCGGGTATCAGACCGTCAAAAAAGGGGAATAAAACGTTAGAACTGAATGGCGCTTCTTGTATTGGCAACGTTAAACTCACAGAGCGAGCATTTGGTTGTGCCGCATACGCCTTGTCATACACAAAATGATACCCATGTTCATCTTGAGTAAGCCATCCGGCCAATTGGCCTTCAATTTTTATCGCAGCTTTTCGCACCTGTGCTTTTTAATTTGATTAATCAGGATTCCAGGTTGGGTGGTTGGGGTACGGCGCCTACCTGGTAGCCGAAAAGCTGTAGCACCTGGTTCACTTTATCCAACCTCAAGCTTTCTTTGCCCTGCTCCAATTCTCGGATGAAACGCAAACCGACCCCTGCTTTTTCTGCTAATTCAGGTTGGGTAAGTCCCACCGCTTTTCTTTTTGTCTTAACAAAGTTTGCTAATTCCATTTTATACCCTTTTGGGTGCAAAAATAGTAATTATTCTAATTAATACACCTTTTCGGGTATACATTTTGTGTTGCACCTGATAAAATATACCCGTAGGGGTATAATTATTGCATTATAAAGATAAATATACCCGAACGGGGCGGTGTGGGTGGTATTTCAGGAGGTTATCAGCGGCGATGAAGTGAAATCTCAATTATTTCCCGATGCAACATACATAGCTGCTTGAATGATAGATTATTGCAATTTAATCGGTAGAAAAGTTGTTTTTGAGACCTCTGAGACTTGTTTTTGAGGCTGTTTTACACTCTTTTCTCAGTGAATCAGAACCATGAGGAAATATTGTATCCTCAATGAAGTTCACCTATCTTCTATCCGACTACAAAGGTACAAAATTCCGTGATGTTTTCACCGATAATGTCAACTAAATGCAATAGATTTTCATGGATATTGTTTGCTGACCAAAAGAGAAATATTCAGTTGAAGCCTTTTTTCTTTTCTTCCCCTCTGTTTGACTTGACTTTATTGCCCGTGTATATAATAACGGTCATTAAAGTCAAGTTGAGAGTGGAGTTATATCTTTTTCTTTTGGCAAGCAAAATAGTTCTTTGATATGATGAGCGTATGAGTAATAATTTGCATTTATATTGCTTAATATATTGTTTGTAGATAGGTGTATATAGCACTTACAAACAAAATTATGACATTTAGTCTTTGGAGTTTCTGCTCAAAAAGGGTTATGTGCATAGTTAATTATTCAATGATGTGCATTTTCTATGTGCAACACATCATTAAATAAATAAAAAGTATTACTTTTGCATATTATATAATAGGTTGATTATGACAAAATCATCGACATAGTCGTTTTGCACCTTAAAATAGATAACAAAATATGGCAAAGAATACAATGGGAACCAAGCTTCCCCGAAAATTGGAGCAGAAGATGCAGATTGTAGGTGAGCAGATTAAGTTGGCTCGCTTACGTCGGAATCTGAGTGTGGTTCAGGTTGCTGAACGTGCCACCTGTTCACCGCTTACTGTGTCCCGAATAGAAAAAGGGATTCCTACTGTTGCAATAGGGATCTATCTACGTGTTTTGTACGCATTGCAACTTGACGATGATATTCTATTGCTAGCCAAAGAAGATAAAATGGGAAAAGCTTTGCAAGATTTGAGTTTGAAAACAAGAGAACGTGCATCCAAGAAAGAATAATCTATGAAAAAGTTGTATGTATATGCCGATTTCGATTGGCTCAAAGAAGTGGAACTCATTGGCGAATTAGGCTTTGAGTCTCTTCGTGGTGCGAACAGCTATAGTTTTACGTTCAATAATGAATGGTTAAGGCAGCACAGCGATCTGTTTTTGAGTGACGACCTGAATAATTACCCAGGACAACAATATACACAACCGAACAAGGATATATTCGGATGTTTTTCTGATGCTTTGCCGGATCGTTGGGGACGTACTTTGTTGTTGCGTCGTGAGCAATTAGTGGCAGCGGAAGAAAAGCGATCAGTACGGAGATTGTCATCCTTCGATTTCTTGACTGGTATCGATGATTTCTCCCGAATGGGTGGATTCCGTTTTAAGGAAGACCTCGATGGCGAATTTATCAATGTGAGTGAATCGTTGAAAATTCCACCTTTGACGGATATTCGGGAACTGATTGCAGCCAGTGCCGAGATAGAGAAATGTGAAGAAAACAATATGCTCCCTGATAGGAAATGGATTGCACAACTTGTGCAACCGGGAACGTCATTAGGAGGTGCAAGGCCTAAAGCCAATGTTGTAGATACAGATAAGGTTCTTTATGTGGCCAAGTTTCCATCGCGCAAGGATGACTATGATGTTGGACTTTGGGAGCATTTCAGTCATTTGCTTGCCACAAAAGCAGGGATAAACGCTGCAAAAATAAAAGTGTTGGCAACTGGAGAAAAATATCATACATTGCTGTCACGACGCTTCGATAGAACCCAAGAAGGAAAACGCATTCATTTTGCATCTGCCATGACCTTATTGGGGCTGAGTGATGGTGACAATGCAACTACCGGGCATGGTTATCTGGATATAGTCGACTTTATTATTCAGAGCTGTACCGATGTGGAACGAAACCTACAGGAACTATACCGTCGTGTGGCTTTCAATATATGCATAGGCAATAGTGACGACCATTTCCGCAATCACGGCTTTCTTTTGACTGCAAAAGGATGGACTTTGTCTCCTGCATACGATATGAACCCTACTCTGAATGAATATCAAAGTCTGCTCACCTCCGCTGATTCCAATAAGGCGGATTTGAATGTTTTGCTTGCTGCTTGTGAGGATTATATGCTCAACCGAAAAACTGCTGAAAAGATTGTCTCGGAGGTAATT
>JAAYBL010000234.1 GCA_012718945.1 Bacteroidales bacterium | reverse complement strand
AGACGAACGATCGGCGCCGATGTCGAAGCGTTCACCAGCCCTGAGGAACGGGTACTGGAGACAATACCCGATCCCGATAAGGGAAGCGGCCTCGAAGGAATAATAAAGCTAACTCTTAGGAAAGCAGCAATCGAAACAGAAAAGATTTCTAATCGCACCAAGAACAGCGCTCCGACTCGTACTCCATCTCAATCGTAGCATGATCAATCCCCAACGCCGTAAGCGTATCATGAGCCTTCTGACGCAGATCCTGCCAAGCAGGACGGTCGGTCGATTCAGCCACAACCAGGTGCACACTCAGCACAATGTACTCGCTATCCATCGACCAAATATGCAAATCATGAATCCTCACCACCCCAGGCAAATCAGTAAGTGCCTGACGAATAGCTTTTTCATCCACCCCATCAGGCTTGCCTTGCAGAAGCACCCTAAGCGCCTTGCGCAAATTCCTGACCACATTGACCAGAATGAAAATGGAAATACCCAACGACAGAGCAGGGTCAAGCCAGGTGAGATCGGTCAACATCATGACCACACTGCCAATCAGGACAGCCACCCAACCCAACACATCTTCCAGCAGGTGCAGCGATACCATTTTCTCGTTCAGGCTATGACCTTTCTTCAGGCGGAGGGCTGCGAAACCATTGACGACGACACCCACTATGGCCAAGAGGAACATGCCCTGGGCATTGGTCTCAGCTGGCGAGAACAGGCGTTCGACGCTTTCCACCAGCACAAATACGGAGCCTGTAAGGAGGACAACAGCGTTGAGCAGGGCACTAAACAGGGTGTAACGACGAAAACCGTAGGTATAGTTGGCGGTTGGGTGACGGCCGGACAGTTTTTGCATATACCAGGCCAGACCAAGCGAGAAGCTGTCCCCGAAATCATGCAAGGCATCGGAGAGAATGGCGACACTGTTGGTCAACAAGCCACCCACCAGTTCGATGAGGGTGAAACCCAGGTTGAGGAAAAAGGCAAGAGCCAGATTCCCGCCTGCGTGATGTCCGAACAAGCCATGGTGATGATGGTCATCGTGACCACCCTGACTGGCGGCGTGATGGTGTTTCTCGTCAACTGAGTTGGCACTCATAATCGTTGTATTTTCCACAAAGATACAAAGACATGAATGAAACAGTACTGTACGAGGTAAAAAATACCCACTGTTGGGTAGTTCACAAAGGCATTGTAAGACACGCGGTTTTTGTGTATTTTTGGTTGACACGAACACCACGGTTGGGACGTTGTTCGATAGTCATTTTTTGTCCTACTAACATACTGATATATGATCATCATAGGCATCGCCGGTGGAACAGGCTCAGGCAAGACGACTGTGGTCCGCAACATCATAGAAAACCTGTCGCACAATGAAGTGAGTGTGATTCCACAGGATTCCTACTACAACGACAGCAGCCACGTGCCCTGGGAGGAACGGAAACTCATCAATTTCGACCATCCGGATTCCATCGAATGGTCTTTGTTGACGGAACACATCAAAACCTTGAGGTCCGGCCAGCCCATTCATCAACCCAAGTATTCCTACATCACCTGTACCAGATTGGAAGAGACGGTGTTGGTCAATCCGTGCAAAGTCATCATCGTGGAAGGCATCCTGGTATTGACACAGCCCGAATTGAGGGAACAGATGGACTTAAAAATTTACGTTGATGCCGATCCGGACGACCGCCTGATCAGGGTGGTGAGGCGCGATGTGCTGGAAAGAGGGCGTACGCCGGAAATGGTGTTGGAGCGCTACGAGCGTGTTTTAAAGCCTATGCACCTGGAGTTTATCGAGCCGACCAAGCGATATGCAGACATCATCGTCCCTCAGGGTGGCAAAAACAGACCGGCCATCGATATGTTGACCCGGTTTATCAGAAGCCGATTGGGGTCCAAATGAATAATGAATGAGTTTTACTATTCCCAAAAATAAACCCCAAGAGTTTACACTAACTTTCGGGGTTTATTTTAGTAGAGCAACCGTTGTTTTAATAGATCTTCCCTCCTATTTATTCGGCAAGTTTCTACCAATTTCAGCGGGATTCAACCTGTTTATTCAGCCGGTTTCAACCAGCGATCCAGCCAGTTGAAGAAGCGACGTTGCCAGAGGATGCTGTTTTGTGGCTTGGTGATCCAATGGTTTTCGTCGGGGTATAGCAACAGTTCGGCGGGCAATCCCATGATTTTGGCGGCGTTGAAGGCCTGCATGCCCTGGGAGGCCAGGATGCGGTAGTCTTTTTCACCATGGATGCAAAGGATGGGTGTGTCCCAATTTTGGACAAACTTATGGGGTGAGCCAGCAAAGGTACGTTGGATAGCCGGGTCGGAAACGTTCCAATAAGGACCGCCCATGTCAAAGTTGGCGAACCATAATTCTTCCGTTTCCAGGTATTGGGCTTCGGTGTTGAAGATGCCGCTGTGGGAAATGAAGGCCTTGAAGCGCTTTTCGTGATGACCGGCCAGCCAATAGACGGAGAAGCCTCCATAGGAAGCCCCCACACAACCCAGTCTGTTTTCATCCACGTACGGCTCGGCTGCCAACGCATCGATGGCTGAGAGGTAATCTTTCATGTTTTGGCCGTTGTAGTCACGGCTGATTTGTTCTTTCCAGGCTTGTCCAAGACCGGAGGCACCACGACGGTTGGGAGCCACGATGATGTAGCCCTGTGAAGCCATGAGGCGCAGGTTCCAACGGTAAGACCAGAACTGGCCGATATTGCCTTGAGGACCACCGGAACAATACAGGAGGGCTGGATAGGTTTTGGCGGGATCGAAATCAGGGGGATAGACTACCCAGGTCAACATCTGTTGGTTGTCGGTGGTTTTGATGAAACGGCGTTCAACGGTAACCGGCTTGAGTTGAGCCATCAGTTCCTTGTTTTCGTCGGTCAGGGCTGTCATGGAACCATCAGCCTGATTGACACGGTAGAGTTCGTTGGGGCGTTCCATGGAATGACGGTAGGTAATCAGTTGGTCACCGACCAATGCCAGGCCATCAAGGTCGAATTGGCCGTTCGTGAGGGGCTGAATGGCACCTGTTGCGAAGTCGGCCTTATACAATTGAATCACAGCCTCTTCGCTGCTCAGGAAAAAGAGCGTGGCACCATCGGCCGACCAGCAGATGTTGCTCACGTCGGCGTCCAGTTGTTCGGAGAGAAAACGATTGGTCCCTGTGGTCAGGTCGTGGATGAAGAGGCGGTTCATATCGGCTTCATAGCCATCTCTGGCCATGCTTTCAAAGGCGATGTAGCGTCCGTCTGGCGAGAATACGGGATTTTGATCGTAACCCATCATACCTTCGGTGAGGTTTTTGGTCGTACTCGAGGCCAAGTCGTAAAGGTAGATATCCGAATTGGTGGAAACGCTGTATTCCAGGCCTGTCTTTTTGCGACAGGTGTAGGCCACGGTCTTGCTGTCGGGCGACCAGGCCAGTTGTTCAATGCCACCCCAGGGTTTCATGGGTGATTCGTACGGTTCGCCTTCAAGGATATCTTTTACGTTTTCAAGACCTTTGGCGGTAAGGTCAGCCACAAAGGGATGGGGAACGGTTTCCACCCATTCGTCCCAATGTTTGTACATCACATCGTCGATGACTTTGCCCGAAGACAGGGGAAGATCGGGGTAGATATCCTTGACCCGCTTACCATAGGGTACCTGTGACACGAACAACAGTTTGCTACCGTCGGGCGAGAAAGCGTAGGTATCAATGCCACCTTCGTAATCGGTGAGGCGTTTGCGTTTTTTGCCGTCTGCGTTCATGCGCCACAGTTGGCTGCTACCGGATTCGGACGATAGAAAATAGATCTGTTTTCCATCGGTCGACCAGGTGGCTTCATTTTCGCTCAGTGCTGTACGGGTGAGGCGTTTTGCTTCACCGCCAGCCACCGGCACGGTATACAGGTCTCTGTTGCCCTTGTTTTGAGCAATGTCGTAATACTGAACGCCGTAGAGGACGTCTTTACCATCGGGAGAAACTTGAAGACCGCTCAGGCGACCAAAGGCCCACAGGGCTTCGGGGGTCATGTGACCATCTTCCAGGGCAAGGGTTTGCTTTTCGATAAGATTGCCATCGGCTGGTTTTCCACCACCGGTACAGGCAACCAGGGTTCCGGTCAATGCCATGATGAAGGCTATTTTTTTCATGTTTATGCGTTTATTTGCATACAAAAATACAAAAAAAAGCCACCCGAAGGCGGCTTTTTTTACGTTCGTACCAAGGCTTTCAACCAAGGTAACTTTTCAATAATTTACTTCTTGAATTCTGGCGCAGACGACGGATGGCTTTTTCTTTGATTTGCCGTACACGTTCTCTGGTCAGGCCAAATTTATCACCGATTTCTTCGAGGGTCATTTCCTGACCGCCCAGTCCGAAAAACATTTTGATGATATCGCTTTCCCTATCTGTCAGTGTTGACAGGGCACGATCAATTTCGCGCGAAAGCGATTCGTTCATCAACATGCGGTCGGCCACAGGGGCGTCATCGTTGATCAACACATCCAAGAGTGAATTGTCTTCACCTTCAACGAAGGGGGCGTCCACCGAAATGTGACGACCTGAAACCTTGAGGGTGTCTGCAATTTTGTCAACGGGAATATCCAATTCTTCGGCCAGTTCCTCTGGAGAGGGTTTGCGCTCGTGCTCCTGTTCGAATTTTGCAAAGGCTTTGGTGATCTTGTTTAAAGATCCCACCTGATTCAACGGAAGGCGTACAATGCGTGACTGTTCGGCCAATGCTTGAAGAATGGATTGCCGTATCCACCATACAGCATAGGAAATAAATTTAAACCCACGGGTTTCGTCAAATTTTTCGGCTGCCTTAATCAGTCCTAGATTACCTTCATTAATGAGGTCTGGCAAGCTAAGGCCCTGGTTCTGGTACTGTTTGGCAACGGAAACGACGAAACGGAGATTGGCGCGGGTGAGTTTTTCCAATGCGGCACGGTCTCCTTGACGGATGCGCTGAGCCAGTTCTACTTCCTCGTCTACCTTGATAAGTTCCTCACGGCCAATTTCTTGTAGATACTTGTCCAATGACGCACTCTCGCGGTTGGTGATCGATTTGGTAATTTTAAGCTGTCTCATGCTGAAAACAAAAATAAGTGCAAAGATACTACATTTATATCTCTTAAACGAACAGAGAGCGACTTTATTTTACAACCCTTATTCACTAAAATCGACAGCGTAATAGCTTACCTTTCCGTTGGGATAAACGCCAACGATAAACAAGCCTCTATCTTCTACCCTGGGACTGGATTGTACGGTGCGTACCACCTCCTCGAGCTGGGAAACTGACTGTATACGTACGTCGTTGACCTTGAGGATGACAAAGCCTTTACGTACACCGGCCTCTTTTAGCTTGCCATCGGTCAGGCCATTAACCTGCACCCCATAGCTCACATTCAGGCTGCGTTTTTGTTCATCGGTCAAATCCTTGAAGGCTGCACCCAGCACTTCTACTCCTTCTACTTTCACCACATCGGTTCCGCCTTGACGGTTGCGGAGCTGGACAGAGAGGGTCATCGTCTTGTTATCACGCAACAACTTGATTTTGACTTTGTCACCAGGACGGTAGCGACTTACTTGTTCTTGTAACTCAGAACTGCGTTTTACGGCCACATCGTTGACTTCGACGATCACATCGCCAGCCTTGATGCCAGCCTCAAGTGCACCACTTTTGTTCTCTACTGACTCTACATAAACACCATTGGTGACCGAAATGTTCTTTTCCTTGGCAAATTCTGCGCTGAGGTCTCTGATGGAAACGCCCAGATAGGGTCGCTGATAGGAACCGAATTCTTTGATGTCACCGACAACCCTGGCCACGATGTTTACCGGGATAGCAAACGAATAGCCTGAATAGGATCCGGTTTGAGAAATGATGGCGGTATTGATCCCCACCAATTCGCCTCTTAAATTGACGAGTGCCCCACCACTGTTACCTTGGTTGACGGCAGCGTCGGTCTGGATAAAGGACTCGATGCTCAGGTTGCCACCGGTTTTTCCACGACTGTTGCCCATGAAAGCTCCCAGGCTGCGGCCTTTGGCACTCACGATACCGGCTGTCACGGTCGACGTCAGGTTCATGGGGTTACCCACGGCCAGTACCCATTCGCCCACCTTGAGGTTGTCGGAATT
>JAAYBL010000233.1 GCA_012718945.1 Bacteroidales bacterium | reverse complement strand
CACTTCAGCCACCTGACGCCACAATTCAAGCATGTTGCCCGTCATGTTCATCTCCGAAACGGGTTGGGTACATTGACCATTCTCAATGAGAAAGCCCTCTATGCCGAAAGAGAAATCGCCTGAACTACTGTTGCAGTTCCCTCCATTGAAACCAGTGATGAGAAGGCCCTTCTCCAGCGAGGAAACCATGCCTTCGCAGTTGTTGGCACCAGGTGCCAGCACCAAACGTGAAGGACCGCTGATGGTAGGTGCCAGACCCATTTTCGAAGCATGGTAGGTGTCCAGGAAATAGGTTTCCACCACGCCTTTGTTGATGACGGGTCTTTTAATGGTGGCCACGCCTTCGTTGTCGAACCACCTGGAACCAAAGGCCTTTGGCACATGGGGGTCATCAATCAGGGTCATGTTGTCTGAAAATAGTTTTACCCCCAGTTTTTCCCTGAGGAAAGAATTATTTTGTTGCAAGGCTGCCCCACTCAAGGCACTCAGCAACGGTGACAACAACCGGATACTGTTTTGCGGATCCACCACTACGGTATAACGGCCGGAAGCCACCTTACGTTGACCGATTTTAGCCAGAGCCCTGCTTAGAGCCTCTTTACCTATGCCCTGCTTGATGAGATCTTCGTAGTTCAGGGCCTGGTCATACCAAAAAGCTTCAGGTCTGGCATCTCCCCGCCCCTTGACGGAAACGGTGACGGAAAGGGCATAATAACTCACTGACTGGTCGCCTTCAAAGCCATTGCTGGTCAACAGGTAATTGTTGGAAGCGCCATCGTTCCAATTGGCCTGGACGGAAAGCACCCGTTTGTCCTGCCCGAACACCTCCATGGTCGCTGCCCTTGCCAAATCCAATTTGGTATCCGGGTGCAGACGGTCGATGCCGGCATCAAATAACGCCAAGTCGGCTCCCTGACCAGTGAAATACCGGGCAGGATCGGGTAGTTGCCTATGAGGGTCAGGCGCCAGAAAACGGACTGCTTCAACCGCATCACGGATAAAAGGCCCCAATTCTCCTTTTACCAGTCGGTTCGTTGAAAAAGAGCCGTAACGGCCATCCACATAGACGTGAAAGATTAGTTGATGTTCAGTGGACTGTTGCAGGCGGTCGAGTTGTTCATTCCTGACTTCAAATTCGGTGTCAGAACCTTCGTAAAGGATTACACGTGCCTCCTGGCAACCTTGTTTGATGGCCTGTTCCAATGACCAGGCGGCTATGGCTTTATGCGTATTTGATACCATGGTCTGTCGTATTAGTGTATTCCTCCAACGGTGAGCGATCCAATCAAGGCTGAGGGCATACCACAAGTCACCGGGCTGCTTTGCCCATCTTTACCGCAGGTCCAGGTGCCGTCATCCACCAATGGATTGTCAGCTACCATGACAATATCGGCCAAGGCTTTGGGACCGTTGCCGATGATGTTGATGTCGCGGATGGGGGTCGTCAAGGCACCGTTTTCAATGAGGTAGCCTGATTTGACGAAAAAGGTAAAATCACCGGCACCGATTTGTACTTCGCCGTTGGTGAAGTTGTTGACGAACACGCCGTTCTTGACGGAAGCAATCAGCTCGGCCTCGGTAGCTTGAGCCCCTTCCATGTAGGTAGCCCGCATGCGTGGAAGCGGTGCACTACGGAAGGATTCTCTGCGCCCGTTGCCCGTAGGTGGCACACCATAATGGGTGGCACTGATGCGGTCATGTAGGTAAGAATGCAGGATACCCTCCTTGACCAGGTACGTTTTCTGGCCTTCCACCCCTTCGTCGTCCAGATTAAGGGATCCACGGTTGTGTAGAATGGTACCATCGTCCACCACGTTGACAAAAGGCGCAGCGACTGATTTCCCGAGTTTGTCGGAAAAGATGGAAACCCCTTTTCGGT
>JAAYBL010000030.1 GCA_012718945.1 Bacteroidales bacterium | reverse complement strand
GATCAATACCCCTTTGAGAATTGCATGAATGAATGCCGCTCGGACCCCTGTGCGGATTATGCGATTCTGACAACGCAAAAGACCTGGGTGATTGAATGAGAAAAAAGGCTTTTCGGAGGGGGCTCATATATTGCATATGTAAAATACGTACCTATATTTGTTGTGTTCAATCTTTATACAAAATAAAATTGCATATCTGTTACGTAAAAGACTTGTTTATTAATTGTCCTATGTTTTGTATGAATGGAATATGCGTTTAAACAAAATTATAATAAAGAGATTCTATTATTTTTGAATCTCTATTTATTGAAGCTTTTTTTGGGATTCTAGTGTTCGCTAAAAGTAATAAACGTTCTTTGAAGACTCGATTATCTGTTAGTTGCAAGCTTCTTACGTGCGTGACGATTTGAATTGTTATCTTCAAACAATTTGTAAGCGTATTGCGAAGAATCAGGGCTAATATTTATTCGCGAAATTGACTGGTTTTCTGCTAAGAAGGATTATAGACGAGATGGTAGAAGAATTCTAGGGAAAAGGTATGTCAATCTTTTCAATGTGCTGGAACCATAGGCTTTCCATCTGAACAAAATGCATTGCTTAATATGGTATTCATGCAAAGTTACTTGGCTATTATTACTTATTGAATGGTGGATATAGTTGGTCATGACTTGAAGTTCAAACGTTCAATCTATGAGGTTTAAAATTTTAGGAACTGCTTATCCCTTTTAGTCAAGTGAATTTCTAACTTTGCAAGATGAACGAAGTTGAGCGATATCCAAGAGATTTTCAAGAGTTCTTATCTCAGTTTAGAAACGAAGAGGACTGCAGGAAATACCTATTTGATGTTCGGTGGCCAAATGGATTCATCTGCCCCAAGTGTGGTACACAAAAGTATTGGTTGACAGAACACGGTTTGATTGTAGTGGAGACCCCATTGCATGGTCGCCTCATTGAAAGATGGCTCATACCGATCCGAGCGGGATACCCATTGGCGCATATTGTCGCTCTTGACACTTTGTGGCACACCTCCAAAATAATCAAGACAAGTGGCCAGCCCATAATAGAAGTGCTCCTGCGTGGCCTTGAGTAGGGCCATAACAAACGCCAGTGAGCTGTATGTGAGCGAGCAACACAAAACGACGACCGGTGTAAGCAATCCCGTTTTTCGATCGGTGATGGCGAGCTTGTCACCCGCAAAATCGACCTGCATCTCAACTCCAGGTGCGCTCACATTATGGTATGAGTAGGTATGAGCCTTCTCGTACGCCTGGATGAGAGCCTTGAAGCGGGTATAGCCATACCCATCAGGTTGATCCTGACGGTACTCGTTCCAGAGTAACTCGTAGGTTACGTATTTTCTATTGAGTTCAGCCCCATACTCAGGAATCAGTGGCTCCAGAGTCTTGAAACGTATGTTTACTACGGGTTTGTAGCCTTCTTTATGTTTAATGGCTTTTATTACTTTGTTATCATCGTATTCACTGAAAAACACCTTTAATTGAGGAAATTTTCGTACTTTTGGGACATGGCGTTGGGGGCAGTGTTTGTTGTTTAATCGCTTCAAATATGCTGATATTCAGACGTATCTGAATGGTTCCCTCGATGCCTTTTTATATCGTATATACATAGTTTTTGTTTACTTGCAATACATAATAATGAAATAAGGATGCAAAAAAGGCACAAGGACAGAAGGAACTACTTTGATGAACAAGTACAAACATGTAAAAAGTACTATCTTCCATATAGCTTGGACTATATAAAAAATATCCCATGTAGGGTTATGGAAGTAGGATGCGGTGAAGGGGGTAATCTTATCCCTTTTGCTGAAATGGGCTGCGATGTTATTGGTGTGGATCTTGATGCATTAAGGGTGCAACAAGCCATCGCTTTTTTCAAGGAAAGAAATCAAAATGGACAGTTTATCGCGTCTGACATTTTTAAGATAAACGACCAACAGGGAGGTTATTCACTTGTTTTAATGCATGATGTTATTGAACATGTGGATGATAAGTTGCAGTTGCTGGTAAAACTGAAGAGCTTTTTATCAACGGATGGGGTTTTATTTGTGGCATTTCCTGCTTGGCAAATGCCTTTTGGGGGGCATCAGCAGATTTGCCACGGGAAATTACTTTCTCACCTTCCCTTTTTTCACTTGCTACCAACATCTATGTATAAATGCATGCTGAAGTTAGGGAGGGAAGACGATAATACGATTAACGAGCTACTGAGCATAAAGCGAACCAAGTGTTCCATTGAGCATTTCAGGTCAGTTGTAAAAAAGGCAGGATTTCAGCTGGTGAACGAGAGGTTTTATTTCATCAATCCACATTACGAAGTCAAGTTTGGTCTAACCCCCCGAAGGCTAAGCCGTTTTATTGCTTCCATTCCTTATGTGAGAAACTTCTTTAGTACCAGTTGTTTTTACCTTTTGAAATAGTTTAGGTGAACAATTCGGTGTTTGCCCACATCCGTTTTCTCAGTTTATAAAAGAAAGCGTATTTTTGTCTTGGATAAAACCTACGCTATGTTGTTGAAAAAAATTCTGTCGATCTTTTGGTGGTTGTTTGCGGTTGGTCTGTTGTTGGCTATTTTGATATTCACCCTGATTGCCAATGGGAAAATTGGGTACATGCCACCCATCGAGGAGTTGGAAAATCCCAAAAATACCGTCGCTGCTGAGGTTTACAGTGCAGATGGAAAGGTGCTTAGCACATTCTATTATGAAAAAGCAGGCAACCGGGTGCTGGTGGGCTACAAGGATTTGTCGCCGGTACTGGTAGAAGCGTTGATTGCCACAGAGGACGTCCGGTTCAGCAACCATTCGGGTATCGATGTCAAAGCCCTGTTCAGGGCCATCATCAAACGCGTCTTCTTTTTCGATCGCAACGCGGGCGGGGGGAGCACGTTGACCCAACAGTTGGCCAAGCAATTGTATACACCCAGGGCTGAGAATAAGTTGGAACGTTTGTTTCAGAAGCCCATCGAATGGGTGATAGCCGTCAAGTTGGAAAAATTCTACACCAAGGAGGAAATCCTCACGATGTACCTCAATCAATACGATTTCAACTACAATGCCGTGGGCATCAAGACGGCCTCCTGGGTTTATTTCAATACAACACCCGATAAGTTGACGATTGAACAGGCCGCCACCCTGGTCGGTATGTGCAAAAATTCTACCTTGTACAACCCTATCCGCTTCAATGAACGGACCAGGCTGAGGCGCAACGTGGTGCTTAATCAGATGTATAAGGCCGATTACATTACCAAAGCCGTCAGGGATTCGGTTCAAGCCTTGCCCTTGGTGGTCGATTTCCATAAGGTGGACCACAAGGAAGGCCTGGCACCCTATTTCAGGGAGTACCTCCGACAAATGCTAACCCACAAGAAACCCAAACGCGGCAACTACGCCAGCTGGCAGGCCCAACAGTATAAAGACGATTCCCTGGCCTGGGAAACCAATCCGCTGTATGGCTGGTGCAACAAGAACACCAAGGAAGACGGTTCACATTACAACCTGTACACCGATGGTCTGAAGATTTATACCACCATCGATACCCGTATGCAGGCCTATGCTGAGGAAGCGGTATCTGAACATATCGGTGGCTATTTGCAGGGTTTGTTTAATAAGGAGAAAAAGGGCCGTTCGTATGCGCCGTATTCCAGAAACCTCAAACAGGAAGAGGTGGACAAAATCCTCCAACGGGCTATCAGACAGTCCGAACGGTACAGGGTAATGAAGAATGCTGATTATTCCGACAAGGAAATCATGGCAGCCTTCCGCAAACCCGTGGAAATGACGGTGTTCTCGTACAAAGGCATGATTGACACCACCATGACGCCGCTGGATTCCATCCGCTACCATAAATTTTTCTTAAGGGCTGGTTTCATGGCCATGGACCCCATGAATGGTCATGTGAAGGCGTATGTGGGTGGGGTGGCGTTCAATCCTTTCCAATACGACATGGTCATGACAGGCCGCCGTCAGGTGGGTTCGACCATTAAACCGTTCCTCTACAGCATGGCCATGGAAGAAGGGTATTCGCCCTGTGACAAGGTGGTCAATGAACCCATTACCATCATAACCGAAACAGGAGAACCCTGGACACCGCGCAACGCCGGCAGCAGTCGGGTGGGCGAGGTCGTAACCTTACGCTGGGGGTTGGCCAATTCCAACAACTGGATCTCGGCCTATGTCATGAGTCATTTCTCCCCCTACACGTTTGTCCGTTTGCTGCGTTCCTATGGATTGAACGGACAAATAGATCCTGTCGTTTCCCTTTGTGTGGGCACGTGCGATGCGACTGTCGCAGAGATGGTGAGTGCCTATACCGCCTTTGTTAACCGGGGTATCCGCGTACAGCCGGTGTTAGTAACCCACATTGAAGATAAGGATGGCAATGCGCTGGCTCACTTCTCGCCACAAATGGCCGAAGTCTTCAGTGAGTCGACGGCTTATAAGATGCTCTCCATGCTTAGGGCTGTCATTGATGGTGGTACAGGTAGCCGTGTGCGTTATAAATTCAATGTACAAGGACAAATCGGGGGCAAGACAGGTACCACACAAAACAACTCCGATGGCTGGTTTATGGGAATAACCCCTCGTTTGGTGGGCGGCGTCTGGGTTGGCGGCGAAGACCGTGACATCCATTTTGATTACACCAATGAGGGACAGGGAGCCAACATGGCGTTACCCATCTGGGCCCGATTTATGAACAAGGTACATGCCAACCCCGAACTGGGTGTTTCGCCCAACGATGTGTTCTCCGTACCCCCCGGTCACACCTACAGCTGCACAGCTGCTGATAGCTCTGGATTGAGTACGGGCAACGAGCCGTTAGGCAGCGTGTTCGATAATTTATAGACCATGGACACAGCAGGGCAGACAGCCGTCGTTTTCGGAGCCACCGGCCTGGTGGGTTACGAACTGGTCAAGACCCTGCTTGACAGCCATCGCTATACAACGGTGGTGGCTGTGACCAGGCGTTTGTTACCCCTGACAAACCCAGCGCTTGAACAGTTGGTACTGGCTGATTACAGCCAATTGATGACCTACAAGGATAGCTTGAACGCATCCGCCTATTTCTGCTGTATCGGCACCACCATTCGTAAAGCCGGCAGCCGTCTGGCTTTCCGTAAGGTCGACTATGACATTCCCTGCTACATTGCCGAACTGGCTCAGGCGTTGGCTATTCCCACCATGATCGTGATCTCTTCCCTGGGAGCCTCCATTCG
>JAAYBL010000232.1 GCA_012718945.1 Bacteroidales bacterium | reverse complement strand
GAATGGCTTTGACATCGGCTCTTTGACCCAAAATCAGGGACAAGGCTCCCAGGAGAATTGATTTTCCGGCACCCGTCTCCCCGGTGATAACAGTCATGCCCTTGTCCAACGACAACGTTAAGCGCTCGATCAGGGCGTAATGTTCAATGTACAGACGCTGCAACATGGTTAACGGAGTGTTTTGATGCCTTGCAAGCGGTTGCTGGAAGCTGGATAAATCTCATTCAGGAGGTCAAAAATGCGTTGCTTCTCTACGGCAGTCGCATTGGAGTAAACATTGGCCAATTCGTCCGCTTTGGTATCCAAAAAATTAGGCAATAAGGGTGAACCTGGCCTGGTCTGCTTGACAGGCTTGAGATAGGTCAAGGCTTGCGTAATGGCTGCCTTGCCTTTTTCAGGGTCCTGATGCATGACATCGAGTCCCAGCCGATGGTATTCGTAGGAAAGTTGCCTCATTTGGACCTGCGTCTCCGTGGTCAAAGCATTGATCCAGCCCCAGTGGTTCTTGTCTTCCTGGGCCTTCCACAGCTCACCGAAAGCACCCTGGGCCTGTCCGGCAATATCCTGGGCCTTCTGGAAAAAGGGGGTGCCTCCCTGGCGACTGAAACTGTCAAAATCCAATCCTAGCATGACGTATGACCAAAAAGCCAGGGTAGCCATGAGGTTACCATCCAGATTTGTCTCATTGAATTGGAAAACCTGGTTCTGCTGGTAGTCGAACGTTAGTTCCTCCCTCATATTCAACAAACTGGTTGTCAGGGTAGATCCGTACACCGGTCGCTGTAGCTGGAGCTGAAAATCGCAGGTATACGTATCGGCTTCCCGTTTTTTGAATATGAACATCATGGAACATTCCAGCCTTTCTTGCCTGGTTAACTGCAGGTTGGTCCAGGCCTGGTCATTCATGAAGGTTTCGACCGATGAACGGAAACTTTCGACAACAGACTTGTCTGTTCCTGTCAGTTGTTGAGCGTTGATCTGAACACGGCAGTTGAACTCCTGGGACTTAACCTGCCCCAGAAACACCCACAAAACGGTTACTAACAACAAGCCCTTTTTCATAACAACGGGTTTCGGCTCAAAGGTATATATTACTTTTTAATTATCAAATTATAACCCTATCATTTATTACCGCGAGGATTTCCTCGGCCACTGCCACTTTGCTGGCAAGGGGCACCTCAAAATGGTATCCTTCACGGCTGTAGATGGTCACCTGGTTGGTGTCATGTCCAAATCCGGCGCCCGGCTGACGCAATGAGTTCAACACGATGAAGTCCAGGTTTTTTCGTTCCATTTTTT
The DNA here is from genome assembly GCA_012718945.1 of Bacteroidales bacterium. Taxonomy (GTDB): domain Bacteria; phylum Bacteroidota; class Bacteroidia; order Bacteroidales; family UBA1402; genus UBA8389. The sequence continues at coordinate 16,348 of JAAYBL010000232.1, read as the reverse complement.
CCAGCGCATTGGCTTCTTCCTTGTCGGTTTCCAGTGCAAAGCCCACCAGTACCTGCCGATTGGTTTTCTGACGCCCCAGTTCGGCGGCAATATCACGTGTCGGCACAAGTCGTACCTGCCAATCGTCAGACGTACGCTTGGTTTTGCTATTGGTCGGCTCTGCCGGCGTAAAATCGGCCACAGCTGCACAACAGATGGTCACATCAGCCTCGGGAAACCGAGCCATACACGCGTCATACATGTCGGCAGCGGAGATGACATCAATGCGTTCGATGCGGTCGTTGGTCGTGCTCAAACTGACAGGCCCGGAAACAAGCAGCACCTTGGCACCACGGGCGGCACAGGCTTCAGCTAGGGCATAGCCCATCTTTCCGGTGGAATGGTTGCCAATGAAACGGACAGGATCCAGGCGTTCGTAGGTTGGTCCGGCAGTAATCAATACGGTTTTACCCGCCCATGGTTGTTGATTGGCGAAATACCTTTCAACAAACTCAAATATGACAGGGAGATCCTCCATCCTACCCTTGCCGATGTCGCCGCAGGCCAGTTCACCAGACGCTGGTTCTATAAAGATCACACCGTCTTGCTTCAGCCTGGCCATGTTGCGTTGTACAGCCGGATGCTGATACATCTTAGTGTTCATAGCTGGTGCCACAAAGACAGGCTTGACGCAAGCCAGATAGAGCGTCGTCAGGGCATCATCAGCTATTCCGTTGGCCATCTTGCCCAGCACGTTTGCCGTTGCCGGTGCAATAACAAATACATCGGCCCAGTCGGCCAAAGCAATATGTTCGGTCTTGATCGGATTATTCCGTTCAAAAAGATCGTGATAGACAGGATACTTGGATACTGTCTCCAGGCTCAATGTTGACACAAAGGCCAGGGACGACGAAGTCGCAACGACCTGGACCTCAGCACCGGCTTTGACAAAGAGACGTACCAGCTCTGGCGCCTTGTAAGCAGCGATGCCACCGGAAATACCCAGTAATACGTGCTTGCCTTTCCACATAACGTTATTTATTGGCCGACCGCAGACGAATCCGGGTCAGGGCATTTTTGGTATCCAGGGCGAAATCCCCGTTCATCATCCAGCCAAAATAACCTGAATCTTTCTTTAGCACCTCTTCAACAGGCTGGTCTTTGTACTTGCCAAAATTGAACACTTCCACACCCTGTTCGTTGTACACCATCTTGCCGGCAAAATCCACATTCTTGGTGTGGCTGGAAAACTCAGACAGGAAAGCCATGTCGTTCTTCAACTCAGGATACCTGTCCAACTGGGCTTTTAAAACCTCATAGGTGGCCCTGGTATCGGCTTCAGCGCCATGAGCACCTTCCAGAATCTTGTCGCAGTAAAACTTGTAGGCAGCACTCAAGGTACGTTGTTCCATCTTGTGGAAAATAACCTGCACATCAATCAACTTACGCTTCGTCAAGTCAACATCAATGTCGTTGCGCAGGAACTCTTCTACCAACAGTGGAATATCGTAGCGGTTGGAATTGAAACCGGCCAGGTCACAGCCTTCAATGTCGTTGGCTATCTGACGGCCAATTTCTTTGAAAGTGGGACAATCAGCCACGTCGGCATCCGTGATGTGGTGCACATCAGAGGCTTCCTTGGGAATGGGTATGCCAGGATTAACCCTGTAGGTTTTGGTTTCTTCCTTGCCATTGGGATACACCTTGATGTACGAGATTTCTACGATCCTATCCTGACTGGGATTGATGCCCGTCGTTTCAAGGTCGAAGATGACAAGGCTGTTTTTGAGGTTCAATTGCATGTTGACGGTGTTTCGCGTTTAATCGTTGATCAGCATGGGCATGAGCAACATAAGCAGGTCTTCGTCTTTTTCGTTGCTCAGCGGCAAGAACAAGCCTGCACGGGATGGATCGGCCAATTCAAGCACGATTTCCTGCGTTTCCAGGTTGGCCACAATGTCGATGAAAAACTGCGATTTAAAACCAATGGCTATGGGTTCACCTTCGTACTGACAAGCCAGTGACTCTTCAGCGGAGGTTGAAAAATCGATATCCTGGGTGGTAAGCAGCATATTGCCTTGAGTGATAGAGAGCTTGACCAGGCTGGTAGACTGATTGGCGAAAATCGAGACACGTTTCAAGGTATTCAGGAAAGAGACCCTGTCGACAATCACCTTGTAGGGATTGTTTTGGGGTACCACAGCGTTGTAATTGGGGAAACGGCCTTCGACCAGTCGGCAAATCATCTGGTAATTGCTCAACTTGAACAACACATTATTGTCGTCAAATTGCAATAGCACCTGGCCTGGTTCCTTAGGCAGAATAGCTCTGAGTAGGTTGGCCGGTTTTTTGGGAATGATGAGGGTGGCAGCCTGTTCTCCTTTGACGGAAGCATTACGCAGACGCACCAGTTTATGGGCATCGGAAGCGACAAACGTCAGGTTTTCAGGAGTGATATCCAACACGACACCGTTCATGACAGGCCTCAATTCATCGTCGGCCGAAGCAAACAGGGTCGTATTGATGCCCCTCAGTAACAGGGAAGCAGCCAAATCCAACTGACTTTGGTTTTCATTCAGCTCCTTGAGTCTGGGGAATTCATCACCGTTTTGGCCTACGAATTTGTAACGACCATTTTGATAGGTCACCGTCACTTCCAGGCTATTTTCGTTGATCTCAAAGCGCAACGGCTGTTCCGATAATTCACGCAGTGCATCCAACAAGGTTTTGGAGGAAATGGCCAGTGAACCATCACCCGATGATTCAATCAGGTCAATGGTGGTGACCAGCGTGGTTTCCGTATCGGAAGCAGTGGCAATCAATTTAAGCCCTTCAATGCGTAGATGGAAGCATTCCAGGACGGGCAACGTGTTTTTGGCGTTGATGACGCGACTGATGGCTTGCAAATGGCTTTGCAAGGTGGAGCTGGATACAATGAAGTTCATCAGTAATGGTTTTTTAGGGTTCTTTGCTTACAAAAATAGTAAAAAATCATGGACGGAATTCAAACCAACCATTTTTTCACTGTTGGTTGAAAGCCCCCTCACACATCCAGGACAAGCCCATCCCAGGACAGGCCAACGCCTTCAGGCAAGGTTTCATCCACGAGGGCATGGAGTCCCATTTCATGGCTCATATGAATCAGCCAGGCAGAAGCAGGTTTCACCCTTTCCACCAGCGTCAAAGCCTCAAATAAATTATTGTGCGATAAATGTTTGGCTGTACGAAGCGCATCGATGATCAGCACCTTGACACCGACCAGCTTTTCAACTTCCTCTTCATCGATGGCGTTAAAATCGGTCAAATAGGCTAACGACCCGATGCGCAAGCCAAGCACTTTCAAACGGTGATGTTTGACAATCAACGGTTGCACCTCCAGCCCGCCGACCTTGAACACGTGGTCATCAACGGGATGAACTTCGTACATGGGAACCCCTGGATAGGGATTTTCCGTAAAACTATAGGGCATGGCAGCCTTCAATTGAGTAAGCACCCTCGGCAACGCATACAGAGGCATGTCGCGCTTGGCACAATAAGGCCTTAGATCGTCTAATCCCCCCACATGATCGTAGTGTTCGTGGGTCAGCACCACCCCATCAATGTGGTTGATGCCGGCCCTCAAAGCCTGTTGTCTGAAATCCGGCCCACAGTCGACCAACAAACTGGTATCGTCTGCTTCAATCAGAATGGAAGCACGCAGCCGCTTATCTCTGGGATCGTTTGAACGGCAGACAGCACATTGACACAACAGTTGAGGAACACCTGTTGAAGTACCTGTACCTAAAAATGTTACCTTCATGATGCTACGCTTCAATAAACAGGACCTCCGGTTTCAAAGTGATACCAAAGGCAGCCAATACATCGGCTTGTATACCGGCAGACAATTGCAGCACGTCAGCCGGCGTGGCGGTTCCCTTGTTGACCAGAACCAGGGGCTGCTTATCGTGTACGGCTGCTCCACCCAATTGCCGCCCTTTCCAACCCGTACGTTCAATGCACCAGGCGGCAGGCACCTTCACCACATCATCGCCCTGAGGCCATCCAGGCATATCCGGATAGGTTGTTAACAAGGATTGATAGTGAGCAGCCGGAATAACAGGATTCATGAAAAAACTACCGGCGTTGCCTTGGATATCTGGATCGGGCAATTTTTCCTGGCGTATGGCCAGGATAGTCTCCCTTACCAACACAGAGGTGATGTTCCCCGAAGCCTTGACCCTGGCTGCGAGGTCTCCATAACCTAGATTGGGATGAAAGTGGGTGGACAAACGGAAAGTAACACGACACACCACCAATGCGTTTTTCAGCGTGTGTTTAAACACACTATCCCTGTATCCGAAGTGACAATCGGCATGCGTAAGGGTAACGGGCTGCCCGTTTGCCATGTCGATGGCTTCAACACCAACAATCAGGTCTTTGGCCTCGACGCCATACGCACCAATGTTTTGCACAGGGCTGGCACCTATGCAACCAGGTATGCCCGACAGGTTTTCGGCGCCACTCCATCCTTGAGCCACCGACGCAGCCACAAAATCATCCCAGACCACACCAGCGCCCACTTTGATCAAAACAGTGCCCTTTTCTTCAGCCACCACCTCCATGCCTTTCATGTCTGGATGAAGGAGCAAACCAGGGTAATCTCCCTTAAAAAGGAGGTTGCTACCACCACCGACCACAAGATGCGGGAGGTTGGTGAACCGGTGGTCTGTAAGGATGGAGCGCAGTTCATCTTCGTGGTCAAAATCGGCCCAGTATCGGGCGTTGGCATTCAGGTGAAAACTGTGTTTATCGGTGAGCGAACAGTGCTCAATCAGTCGCATAGGTTTTGTTTTGGTAACAAAAGTACGTGTTATTTGTCAGTCGGGCAATGTGGAACGGTTGGACATGCCACAGATTTTCTATATTTGTGTAAAGTTTGATGCCATGATTTCTATTTTGATACCTGAACGCAATTACGACTGCAGACTATTGGTCCGAGACCTTGTCGAGCAATGCGTAACGGCAGCCATCAAGTACGAAATCATTGTCATGGACGACAATTCCAGCCTGTTTGTAGATGAAAACCGTCAGATCAATCAGTTGCCCAATTGCACCCTGGTGGAACAGCATCAACACCTGGGAGCGGCCAAAGCCCGCAACACCTTGGCTAATATGGCCAAATACCCTTTTCTTCTCTTGATGGATTGCGATGCAGGAGTGACAAGCCCCGATTACATGCAGCGCTACCTCGACCACATAGGCCAGGCAGATGTCATCATTGGAGGCTTGTCGTACAATGCGACCCCTCCCGACAAAGAACACATGCTGCGTTGGAAATACGGGCGCAACCGGGAATGTATACCGGCTGAAGTACGCAATCAACACCCGTACCGTTCCCTCCTATCTTTCCAATTGCTCATTCATAAGGACGTTTTGCTGAGCCATCCCTTTGAGGAAACGGTCAAAGACTACGGGCACGAAGACACCATACTAGGATACACTTTTAAAAAACAGGGAGTTAGCGTGCTGCACATCGACAACACGTTGGAACATATGGGATTGGACACCAACGATGTTTTCCTGCAAAAAAGCCTGATGGCAGCCAGAAAATACCTCAGCAACCCTGTATTCAAAGACACAACGTTGGCCAATGATGTCAAATTGTTCAGGGTATACCGTACCATCAGACGCTGGGGCTTACACCCCATCCTCCGCCTCGCTTTCCGCTTGTTCAGGCCATTGATGAAGCATCATTTACTGAGCGGACGGCCTTCGCTGTTTATCTTTGATATGTATAGATTAGGGTATCTTTGCCTCGTCAACAGGCTGGAAAAAAGCGCATGAGACTATCCATCATCATACCGGTATACCTGGTAGCACCCTACATTGAACGCTGCCTGGCCTCTGTCATGCAACAGGAAGAAAGTGATGTTGAGTGCCTGCTAATCGATGACGGAGGTAGGGACAACAGCATAAAGGTGGCTAAACAGTTGTTGGTGGATTATACTGGCCCCATAACCTTTCGATTTTTAACACACCCCTCCAACCGGGGACTTTCTGCAGCCAGGAACACAGGGATCGAAGCAGCCACAGGTGCGTATGTGCTGTTTCTGGACGGAGATGATGCGTTGACACCAGGAGCGCTGACTGCCCTGCTCAACACGGCAACCGCCCATCCAGACGTTGATATCGTACAAGGCAACACCACCGTCGAAGCAGAGTACATCACGCTCGAGGGAAGTACTGCACCTGCCATTAAAGTGGACAAACATCAATACAGCCTTGACGTCAACTTGCCCGACTTCACCAATCAACAAAGCTGGCTGATCAAGGCCCTACTGGAACGGAAACTCATCCCTGTTACCAGTTGGAACAAATTGATACGTCGGACGTGGTTAGTAGATAATAATCTTTGGTTCAAGGAAGGCCTTTTCCACGAAGATGAACATTGGACCTTTTTTGCCGCCTCACAAGCAAGTAGCCTCGCTTTCTGCAAGGACATCACGTATGTACACTATATCAGAGAGGGATCGATTATGCGGTTACAGGCTGATAAAAGTATACTCAGCTGGTTTGACATCATCAACGACATGGTGACACACCTGGAAGAACCCGAAGCCGGTATCAAACGCAAGGTGGTGTTGGAGGTCAGCTTTTGCAACCTCGTTCGCATAGTCGTAAAAGGTTCCAAACAGGATCTGACAGAGAGGTTGGCTGAACAACGCAGCTTATTACAGCCCTTGCAAACAACCCTCAATCCCAGAAACAAATGGCTGGAAAGATGGTTGTTGAGCTGGTTCAGCGCACCGCTTTGGTTGTTGAACATACTCTGCAGGCCCAAAATTAAAGGTCTCTATTTAAGAACATTGAATTTCTATAAACCCTGAAAGGAGCCTACCCTGCATCAACCATGACGACCCCAGCCTTTCACCCGCTCATCTCCCTCATCATTCCTGTTTACAACAGGGAGACCTTGCTGCCGGACACCCTCGACAGCCTGGCGGCCCAAACGGGCAGGCCGATGGAAGTGGTGCTCGTGGACAACGGTTCGACCGATGCATCAGGCAATCTGTGTGAAGCGTTTAAAACCAGGATGGACAAACCGGATTTCCAGGTACAGGTGCTGCATGAGCCCCAGCTTGGCGCCAACAAAGCCAGAAACGCCGGATTCCAGGTCTCCAGAGGACAATATGTCTGGTTTTTTGATTCCGACGACAAACTGTTGCCCGACAGCGTTGCACGAGTCATGGAAGCCCTTCAGAGACCGGAGAGCCCAGAATTGATTGCCTTCCCCTTTGGTATCAGGGGTCGCAACGATGGGTTGCAACGCCGGCCCCATCGCTTCTCCGCCCATCCGGCCGCACACCTTATCGACCCCGTTCTGTCCACCCACAATATGTGCCTCAAGCGCGAACTGGTGGAATCAACCGGTGGTTGGCACCCGGATTTGGCCCGTTGGCAGGACTTTGAATTTGGATTTAGGGTGTTGTTGAAGACACAAACTGCCTGTTGGTTGGAAGGATTGCCCTTTTATGAGGTCAGGGATCATGCGGATTCCATTAGTGGAAAAGGCTATACCGAAGACCTTGTACACCTGGAAAACAGCCTCAATTGCATAAAGCAGCGCATTGATGGTGTAGAAGATGACGATTTTAAAGCCAGTCTTTTAAGGGGGTATGGATACAAATGGGCCAGCCTGGCCGGCTTGGTTCGCCTGGAAGGGCATACGGAGGAATCGCATCGACTCCTGCAAACCGCTCTAGACAGTCTGTCAATCGGCCATCAAACCATTAAGCGCTCCACCCTGGCTAAAGGATTGTATCGGTTTTGTGCCTGGTACGTCGGTGCAGGTGGTCGAGGTCTTTGGCGGCTGGCTGACAAGCTTTTGTAGCTTTACAGTAGTTCCCAACTACTCATGGCCAAGGTTGCTTCGGAATCCAACATCCACCGTTTAGGGGCGATGACCCGCTTATCCAAGTTACGGTTCAGATAGGCTCCCCACCAACTGAATGTACTGTTTGACAAGATGTTATCCTTACATTGTGCCATCAGTAATATGTACCACAATGGATTGATAGGCTCGTTGTCAATGACATGGACGTTTTGAGGCAAACGAAGGTTTTCTCTTACCCAATCGGGTTCGTCTGAAAACACAAACACCGTGGCATTCTCCTTGCCTACCATCATCCGTTCGATGGCTGCTTCATAATAGGCCGTATCGCAAACACCATATCGCTCTTTGTAGGGTTCTGAGAAATAATCTCCCCGTCTGATATGCAGCGAAATGGCCTGCGTATCAGCCATCAACGCCTGCCAACGTGCGATTGAAGCTGGAGGTGCTTCCTGGGGGGTCAGCAGTGCATGTACGTCGGGTAACTGACTCACATAACGGTCGGTTTGCCAGTAACCGTCAAAATAGAGGAGTTTGTCATCAGGTGGAAAAACGGGCTCCGTGTCCAGTATATGCCTGGTAGTTGGGTTTATGGCAAACAAACCCTTGGCCAATCGGTATAGTCCCCGTGGATACTGGTTGTAGAGGCGCCAATCCTTGGTCTTTGGCAACGTGTTGATAATATCCAGGTGGTACGTCCTATCGGGTAGCCTGTAGGTAAAAGGGCTGGTATCCAAAAATACAGGCCGCTGGTAACGCTGCTTCAAATAGTGGGCAAACGTGTATTGGAACAGCTGATTGCCCATGCCTGAGGATATTCTGACTACCAACATGTTTTAGTCATTAGGCGTGGTTTCACTATTCTTCCCACTGGCAGATCGTTTGAGCCTTCCATACCAGCTTTTCAAGAGGAAACAGAGGGATTTTCGTTTGAGTTTGAACAAGAAATATGGGCTCAACACACGTTCTTTCTGCACAAACACCATCTTGGGCGTTTCAGGCTGTTCCCATTCCTGAGGCCTGCCATAGACGGTGTTCAAACAGCGTGGGTGCCTGTCGAGCAAATAATGATTCAGATGGGACTCATCGTTGTGCAGCGCCGTAACGTCTATACTGGCATCCTGGTCGATACTGGCCGCCAAGTTCGTCGTCAGGCTCAGGAACGCATGACTGTTCCCTCCTATCAGCCCACCTTGGTAATAGATGCTTCCTTGCCCATAAGGAATGTAGGCCGCAGACAAGGGATTTCTATCATAGGGGAATCCATCGGGCTCACGACCGGCTCCAAGGGTCCAGCTTAGCCCAACCAGGTTGTTCTCCTCTGGGCCAGGCAAGACTTCTTCTATAGATATAGGCTTGACAAACAAGGCATTGGCGTTGAAGAAAAAGCAGTACTCGTGAGCGGCAATAGCCATCGCCTGCCTCAGGAAAAAATGAAAGCGATGCAGGGTGTTGGCAGGCCATCCATGATCCTCTACCGAAGTAACCACCAGGTTTTTACCTGATTTTATTTTCTTGGAATCGGTAAACACAAAATAAGTCTTCGGGCATTCCGGTAGAAAGAATCGGTCGCAGGAGGCTCTGAATGGGCTCCAGAAAGCCTCGTATGGGCCAATGGCTATGTAAAGGATGGCTATCGTTGGCATGATGGTTCAGGCGATACGTTCGTTGAAGAAAAGCGATGAAGCAACCAACTGACAGCGTGGTATAAGGGCGTACAGTTGAGAATGGTGGCTTTAAGTGCAGCCTTGAACGGCAATGTCAATCCAGCTGACTTGAGGCGCTTGGTTTGATCTCGCATCCATTCCTGGTCGGCCGTGATAAAGGCCGCATGTACCATGTCGTCCCACTGGCGTTTTATGTAGGGTCTAACCGCTTTGGTGTCGAGGCCCAACAGGTTGATGATGGACCACGCCTGCCAGAAAGCCCGGTTGGCAAACCCTTTTTGCAAGGCATATGCCGAATGATCGTGACTGACGGACTTGGGCAACAATCTGTAAACCAGCACCTCATCCTTTTGCACGTAAAAGGGGCCTTGGGCCAACAGCATGAGCGTCAGGGGCAAGTCTTCGCAGGCAGCGTCAGGCCCCTCGAACAGGGCTGGATAGGTTGCCAACAATTTGTTGACCTGCGTTGTTCTGAAACAGGCTGTCGACAGGACTACGAACGGTAAATACCGACGATTGAGGTAATCGGCCACTGCTTGTGGACCACGTCGATGAGGTTCGTACAAATCGGCAGTCAACTGCATTTGATTGAGAGATAGGCTACCATCGGCTTCATGCAACAAGCGCCAATTGCCCACCACCATGGTTACTTCAGGGTGTGATTCCAGGAGGGCGACCTGACGGCGCAACCTGTCTGGGGCCACCCAATAATCATCACCGCCACAATCGGATAGATAGTAACCTTTCGCCTGGCGGATCAAGTTGAGGTAATTGGGCATCAGCCCCAGGTTGGTTGGGTTGGCAATCAAACGGATGCGGTCTGGATACTTGCTGGCATAGGTTTCACAAATGGCCCTGGTACCGTCTGTCGAGCAATCTTCACCGACCAGTATTTCATAGGGGAATTCACAATCCTGGTTGAGCAAACTTTCCAGTGTGTTTGCTATGTAGGCTTCCTGGTTGTAGGTGATCACCAAAATGGAAACCAGTGGATCGATGGGTTGTCTCACTGTTTCTTCCATGTGCTTATCTTTTGCCAGACATCCTTGAGGGGTAACAGCTGATTCAGCCGGTAAATGGCTACACTGGTTACGGTCAACCATAGCACAGCCGAGAGTGTCCACTCCAACCATCCATCAATGTAATAAACTGTCAGAAAAGAACTTACGACCATTAATATAAAGAACAACATTAACCTGATGTTTGCCGGTGTCACCTTGAAAGGGCACAAAGGTCGCACCATCAGATAAATCATGGCCACGTATACCAAATAGGCAATCAGGAAAGCCAGACCAGCTCCCTCCAACCCCATAGAAGGCCACAACAGGACGGTCGCCAGATAGTAAATAATGTACCAACTGGCCTCGCTGATCAGAAACAAGGGCCCTTTACCCTTGGCTAATAAAAAGAAACTGACAGGCCAGATCAATACTTTGAAAAAGGTGCCCAATATCTGCCATTGCATCAAACTAACAGCGGCAATAAAGGAGGGCGCGTACAACAGCTTGAGGACAATGGGTGTCAAACATAAAACGGCCACCACCACTGGGGTAACCACCACCAACACGAAGCGGAGTTGCTGGTTGGCAAAGCTGATCATGTGTTGATCATTGCCTTCATACCCACACAGTCGGGGAAAGTAATCGGTGGACATGGCTGAAAGGATAGCGCCCAAATACAGCGCGGAGATGGACCAGACAGCCTGGTAAAGCCCCACCATATCCATGTCGCCTTCGACCAGCATGAAGCGCTTCATCAGCAACAACACCACCGTTCCCACCAGACCTGACAACATATTGAAAAAACCGAGTTGGATCATGGCTGAACCCTTCTTCAGGGTTTCCTTAAAACCTAAGCGAACCGCCTCCAACTTCATACGGCGACTGAAATACCAGGAAAACAGCAGCGAGACTAGCGCAATGGCTATCAAAGCCGGAACGATGCCTTCAATACCCAGCCAAAGATAAAAGACGACGGCTATCAGTAGACCGACCAACGAACCGAGCACAGTCGCTTTGGCCATGGTAGCCAATTGTCTGGTTCCTTGCAACAAAGCCATCTGACCAGAAGACAGCAATCCGAACAGCACACTGAACGAAAGAAGGCAAATGGCGGGCACATGACTGGCATCTTCGAAAAAATACAGACTGATGGGTTTGGAGAAGAGTATCATGGCAACCATGCCGGCCAAACCTGTCCACCAAACCAACCGACGGGTTACCAACGTGATGGCAGCCACCTCCTTCTTGTCTTCTGAAGAGGAAGCCTTGGCTATATCCTTTACAGCGCTGAAACTCAGCCCCATGCCGGCTATGGTCTTGACCATTTCGATGACGGATTGATACAAGCCTGCCAATCCCACGCCAACGGTACCCAGCAATACGGCCAGGACCTTGGTTCTAACCAGGCTCATCAGGATGGTGAACATCTGAGTCCCCGCAAACAATCCGGTGGACTTGGCAATTTGTCCGTAACTGGTGGCTTCGTCGGTTTTCACGGGCTTTACGTCAAAGTTCGAATCACCGTGCAGGGATTGCCGGCTGCTAATACATTCTCTGGTATGCTGTGGGTAACCACCGAACCCGCCCCGATTACAGCGTTATTGCCAATCTTCACCCCCTTGAGAATCATGACGTTATCTCCAAGAAACACATTCTCGCCAATGATAACCGTATGCGTAGGGCGTTGGTCCATGTGGCGCAAAACAGGGTCGGTATTGTAACGGTCGCTGGTGTGGATAGAGAGGTTGATGCCGGTAACCGTCCCCTTTCCTATGTAAATGGAGGCACGATCGGCCGTGAGACTTGCATTATTGTTGAGGGACACCTGTTCACCAATGCGGATCAAGCTTTCTTCTCCCCTCACCGTAAAGTTACCGTAGGTATTCAAATAGCCCTGGTAGGTCTTGGAGCCAACGCGAACGCCAGCGGCGAACTGAACCCTGCCCTCACCCCTGATTAAAAGTGGCTGCTTGCAGTCGGGCCGGCCACTAACTGCCACCGTTTTGCTCCAAGCGAATCGGTAGAGTCTGATCTTGCAGCGCAACCACCAATTAAAATACCAAGGGATCATTGTTATCATACCATGGGAGTTAAATATAATCAGCCAACAGGGAGCGGACACGTTCCAGGTCTTCCGGTGTGTCAACAGCGAGGTTTTCAATCGTGGTCACAGCCACCTTGATACGGTAACCGCTTTCCAACCAACGCAATTGTTCCAACGACTCTGTTTTCTCCAGGGTAGAAGCTGGCAAAGCCGCTATGGCTTTCAAGGTCGGCAAGGTGTAGGCGTAAATACCGATGTGCTTGTAGAAGGTGTGTTGATCAAGCCATGTGGATTCTTCACTGCCTCTTACGTAAGGGATAATGGAGCGGCTGAAATACAACGCTTCGCCATCGGCGCTCAATACGACCTTGGGGGAATTGGGATTTTTCAAGGCTTCCAAACCGTCAGCCTTAGTAAACGGCTTGACCAGGGTAGCCAGCACCGTTGAGGGCTTTTGGGTAAAGCAGGCCTTTAGGGCCTCGATTTGGGCGGGCTGGATGAAGGGTTCGTCGCCTTGAATGTTAATGACCACGTCGTAGGACCCACCTATGGTTTGAGCGGCTTCCAAACAGCGATCCGTACCACTCCTGTGTTGGTCGGACGTCATCACGACCTTACCACCGAATGCTTCAACAGCTCGTTGAATGCGTTCATCATCAGTAGCCACCCACACATCGTCCAGACAAGGCTGAACTTGTTCATAGACCCTCTGAATCATGGGTTTTCCACCGATATCGGCCAAAGGTTTGCCGGGAAAACGCGTAGAGGCAAATCGCGCTGGAATAATGCCAAGGAATTTCATATACCGTTGTTTATCGTTGTAACCCTCAAAGCTACTGAAAAAGATAGATAAGTCATCACCCTAATCCACCAATCCTTGCAAAAAAGTATTTATTCTTAACTATTACATCATTATTATTAAATATATAACTATCTTTGGGACCATTTTTATTCCTATCTTTGAATCGAGAATGAATACTACGGAAACCCCGAACGAAGCCTTGGAACTGGCCCGTGACTTTGTACGAAACACAGAGGCCAATATCTTCCTGACCGGTAAAGCCGGCACAGGTAAAACGACCTTTCTACACAGCCTCAAGGCCGAACACAGTAAGCGGATGATCGTGACAGCACCTACTGGTGTTGCCGCTATCAATGCAGGCGGTGTGACCATCCATTCCTTTTTTCAATTACCCTTTGGACCCCAGGTGCTTGAAGCGCATGGACAAACAGGGGGCTCGCCTGAACAACGACTCATCAATCGGTTCAACCGTGACAAGATTAATATCATCCGCAGCCTTGACCTGTTAGTCATCGATGAGATAAGTATGGTCAGGGCGGATTTACTGGACGCGGTTGACGGCGTTCTTCGTCGCTTTCGTTCACGTAGCAAACCTTTTGGCGGTGTTCAACTCCTGATGATTGGTGATTTGCATCAATTAGCTCCCGTGGTCAAGGAATCCGATTGGGATATCCTGAAAAACCACTACGAATCGCCCTATTTTTTTAGTAGTAAGGCCCTTCGCAAAACAGGATTTGTATGCATCGAACTGGAACACATTTACAGACAGCGCGATAACACCTTTATCAACCTATTGAACAGCATCAGGGAGAACAGGTTGGACAAAACGGCCATTAACTTGTTGAACAGCCGGTATCAGCCCGATTTCATGCCCGATCTCACGGCTGGTTACATCACGTTGACGACCCATAACCAACAGGCGCTCCGTATCAACACGGAACGGATGAACAGCATTGACCAGCCGGGGTGCTTGTTTGAAGCTGAAGTGAGCGGCGACTTTCCTCCCCTTTCCTACCCCAACGAGCCCCACTTGCTGTTGAAGCCTGGAGCCCAGGTCATGTTTGTCAAAAACGATGCATCCAGGGAGAAACGCTACTATAACGGGAAGATTGGTGTCATTACAAACATTGAGGATGGGCTGGTTGAAGTTCAGTGCCCGGACGACGATGAACCCATCATCACAGGTCCCATTGAATGGCATAATTACGCCTACACCATCGATAAACATACGGAGGAAATCATTGAAACGTTGCTGGGCACCTTCACCCAACTGCCTTTGAAGCCTGCCTGGGCCATTACCATTCATAAAAGCCAGGGATTGACCTTTGACAAAGCCGTGATTGATGCTGGAGCCGCTTTTGCTCACGGGCAGGTATACGTTGCCATGAGCCGTTGCCGCACATTGGAAGGCCTCGTGCTTACGTCCCGCATCGACCAACGTTGTTTGAAAGAGGATGTCGCCATTGATGGCTTCATGCTGGAAATGGCTGTCCAACGCCCTGACAGGGATCTTCTATCAACACTTACACAGCAGTTTGAATACAACCTGCTGATTGAATTGAACGATTTCTGGTCCTTGATCCGCTCGATCGAACACCTGGAAAAACTGGTTCGCGAACACGCAACGGCTCTCACGGGGTTGGATCCTGACAAGTTGGTCGACCTGAAAAAGACCTGTCGTAAAGAGTTGGTCGACGTAGCTACCGTATTCAGCCGCCAACTGAAACGGTTGTTTGACGAGCAGCCAGATCTCTCTCTCAATACGCATCTGCAGGAGCGTTTGGTCAAAGCGTGCGCCTACTACGCTTCTACCCTGGATAAACTGAAAGAGCAGAGCAAGGTGGCCTTTCTGTTTGAAACCGATAATAAAGCCATCAAGAAGAGTTTCTCCGAAGGGATGGAACGTTGGCACCAGGAATGGCAACTGAAAAAAGCCTGTTTGGCGACCATAGACACTGGTTTCCAAAGGGAATCCTATCTGAGAGCCAGGGCTACGGCTGCATTGGAAAAGGGTGTTGCAGCCAGAAAACAAGCCATGGCTGAACAGGAAGCGGCCTGGACTGAGACACAAATGCACCCTGATGTTTACCTGCGCTTGAAACAGTGGCGAGACCAGCAGGCTGGACAACTTCACTTGCCACCTTACCTAATCTTGCCCAGCAAGACCTTGATGGCCATTGCCAATTTGCTGCCCCGTAATCTGGAACAATTGAAACGGATCAAAGGGATTGGTAAAAAGAAATTGGAACAGTACGGCGTGGAAATACTGCGTCTCATCAATACAAAGGATGCGTAAGCATTACCGCCAATCAATTATTCTCAAACAAGAGCGTTGATTACTTTCCTTTCAGGAAGCAACGCAGGAAGCGCTCATTAGAATCTTGAATGCTTTCATAGGTCAACACATCGCGTGGACCGCACAAAATGGCGTAGCCAAACTTATCTCGATCACCATCATCGATGTAGTCTTCGTAGTGTTCATGCACTCTTAGTCCGTCATGATTCTCGAACAAAACGGTGATTCGAGGGTCCAGGAAAGTGGTAATGTCAGCCGCTTTTACGGAATAGGAATGTGACGGTATATCGTAACCGAACCACATAGACGCCGTTTCGCCGTTCAAATAGTGGCCTGGTTCAATGGCACCACCGTGGAGCATCTTGACATAGTCGCCCAGATAATCGTGTCCAGAGGCTTTCCATACGGTGTGACTGCCAATAAAGCCACTAGAGCGAGCCCCCATCTCCACCGGAATGAGACGTCCGTCTTCTTTCATAATGATTTCCAGGTGACCAAACATGCTGTGCAGACCTAGTGCCTTATAGCACTGGATGCCAAATTCGGCTATTCGAGCCCAGGTAGCATCGTCATACTTGCGGGAATTCCAATGATGAATAACGGTCACGTTGTTCTTGAGCGCATACAGTGAGTGATACTGAATGGAACTACCGTAACAATTGACATGGCCATAGGCATCTCCAAGCAAG
>JAAYBL010000231.1 GCA_012718945.1 Bacteroidales bacterium | reverse complement strand
TGGAACTTATTCCAACCCAATGACAGTCCTGACTACCCCTGGCTGGCCATCTTGCTGGGCTATCCCATCATGGGTGTCTGGTTTTGGTGTACCGACCAATCCATGGTGCAGTCTGTACTGGGTGCCAAAGATCTGAAGACGGGTCAGCGGGGTGCCAACTTCTGCGGACTCCTCAAGATTCTTGACGTACCCTTGTTTATCCTCCCCGGTATCATTTGCCTGGTGCTTTTCCCTGAAATCAAAGCCACCCCTGACAAAGCCTACATCCACCTGGTTACCAATTTGTTTCCCTCGGGTTTGATAGGCCTGGTCGTGGTGACCATGTTGGCAGCCATGATTTCCACCATCGGCTCGGCCCTCAATTCCCTGAGCACCGTGTTCACCATGGATATTTACGTGCGCAAGTACAAGCCAGCTGCCTGCAACAAGGACGTGGTACGCATCGGCCGTCTGGTCACCCTGTTTGGCGCCATCGTGGCCATAGCGCTCACCCTGGCCATCGACAACATCAGGGGTATCAAGCTTTTCGATATCTTTCAGTCCATCCTGGGCTTTATCGCACCACCCATGACCACGGTCTTCCTGTTTGCCGTGCTGTGGAAGAAGACCACGGCCAGGGCCGTCAACCTGGTGTTGAGCGTGGGCTCCCTCTTCAGTTTGGGCATAGGTGTGCTTTACCTGTGGGTGTTACCCGTGGCCGACGGTTACCACTGGCCGCATTTCATGATGCTTTCTTTTTTGATCTTTTGCGCCCTATCCGTCTTCACTGTCCTGGTGACACTGTTGGACAAAAAGAAGGACGGTCCCACACAGGAAGTAAAACCTGTTCGCTACAAGACAGATGCCTTTACCAAGGGAATGTGGGCCTTTTTGATCCTGATTATGATAGGTTTGTATATATACTTTAACGGTCATTGAGATGAACCTGCAACGACTTTCCATTCGCACCAAGCGTGCAGTCTTGGCACTGAGCCTATTGATGGCCAGCACCTGCCTGGTACAGGCCGCTGATATCTGGGTGGCTCCTCAGGGCTCGGATGGGGCTCCTGGCACCCAAGACCAACCCAAGGCCAGTCTCGCGGCCGCCCTCAGGCAAGCCAGGGAACTGCGGCGACTGAACGATCCTGCCATCAACGGTGGGGTGACCATCCACCTGAAGGGGGGCACTTATTGGTTGGACGAACCCATACTGATCAGACCCGAAGACAATGGTACGCCCGCGTCGCCTACCCGCATACAAGCCATGCCCGGCGAACGACCCGTGTTGAGTGGTGGACTGACCATAAAAAAATGGCAGCCCTTGACGGTGGCTTCAGCCGGAATCGATCCGTCTTTGGTGGGAAAACTCTGGTATTCGGACCAACTGAAATTGTCCGGACGGCTGGTGCAACCCCAGGGTTTGGCTGCTGCGCGTCAATTATGGGTCAACGGTGAGAAAAGGGACTTGGCGGCCAATTCCGATACGGAAAACAGGCTGCGAATACTATCTATAGATAAGGTTAGTAGGACTATTTGTATACCGAAAATTCAGGAAGGATCCTTTTCAAAGCCCCATCAGATGGGCTTTTTCATCCATCAGATGTGGGAAACGGCCTGGCTGCGCGTCAAGGAAATTAAAGCGGAAGCTGACGCACTGGTGTTGACCTTTCACGAACCCGAATCGAGGCTGGAATTTGAGCATCCCTGGCCACCGGCCGTCATTTCTGAACGGGGAAATTCTGTTTTTCGTCTGATGGATGCGCCCGAGTTGTTGGACACCCCGGGAGAATGGTTTTTAGACAGAAATACCGGTCGACTTTACTATTACCCACTACCGGGTGAAGACATGAAAACAGCCGACGTAGTGATGCCTTGGCTGGAAAACCTGGTGCAAGTGGCCGGAACGGTCGACAAGCCTGTCAGACACGTTGGCTTCAAAGGCATCAGCTTCGCTCATTCAGCCTGGTCCAGACCAGCGTTGAAGGGGTATGTACCCTTGCAGGCCGGTATGTACCTGTTGGATGCCTATAAATTGGCCAAACCGGGTACACCAGATAAGGCTAGTTTGGAAAACCAGGCCTGGATAGGCCGTCCCTCGGCCGCTGTCCAGCTGGCTTTCGCTCACGATTTTTGGTTTGATGCCTGTCGGTTTGAACACACGGGTGCCACGGCACTGGATGCCACCCAGGGTTGCCGGGATGGTCGGATTGAACGGTGTCATTTCAATGATATAGCCGGTAGCGGTTTGGTGCTCGGGCATTTTTCCGAGGAGGGCGTTGAAACCCACGTGCCTTATAAACCCACCGATTCAAGGGTAATCACCGGCGACCTTACCGTACACAACAACCTGTTTACGGATATCGCCAATGAGTTTTGGGGCTGCGTAGGTATCCTGGCCGGCTATGTAGACCACGTAGCCATTACTCACAACGAACTCAGGGAACTCTCCTACAGCGGCATCAGCCTGGGGTGGGGATGGACCCGCACGCCTACGGTGTTGAAAGGCAACATCATCAAAGGCAACCTGGTGCACCGCTACGGCAAGCACAACTACAGCTGTGGGGGCTTGTACACCTTGTCGGCGCAGGATGGCACCGTCATCGCGGAAAACAGCGTACACAGCATCTACAAGCCACCCTATGTGCATGATTCCAAGGCTGGTTTCGCCATTTACCTGGATGAGGCCTCGTCCGGCATGAAAGTGACCGACAACTGGTGCGACACCGCGCATTTTGGTTTCAATCAAATTGGTCCGTTGACGTTTGCCAATAATGGTCCCCAGGTATCCGAACGTATTCGTGAAGCAGCTGGTTTGGTCAAACCGGCCCAAACGGAGGCTACCTGGATCTGGTACCCCGGTGATTACGAAATCTGGTTGGGCAACCGCATGCAAAACCGCCGCACCGAACGCGGCACCTTCTTCCCGCCCTTTTGGAAAATGGACAGCCACTACGTGATGGTGGAATTCTCCACACAGGTAGAGCTGGAAGCGCCAGAAACAGTAGAGTTGGCCGTTGAAGGCAATTACAAC
>JAAYBL010000230.1 GCA_012718945.1 Bacteroidales bacterium | reverse complement strand
GCTTCGGTCAATTGCTTGGTTTGCTCTTCATAGTTGATGACGTTGGAAGCCATGCTGAAAGCTAACAACGAGTCTTCAAGGGCATTAAGGGTCATACGGGTTTCGTACAATTGCTTCTCAAAATAGGCCACGACATCGTTGGAAGAACCTAACTGAAGTTTGGTGTATTCCTTGTCCAACTCTTCGATGAGAAAACGGAGGGTCTGGTGTACAATGCCAGGATCGTCGCAACTGTAGTTGATTTGAATCATGTCGCTGGAACCTAGCCTGTTGACCTTTATTTTGCTGAGGGCGTCTATGCTGTAGTGTGGGTGGAACCAATTGAGTAGGCCGTAAATAAAATTGTTGGATCCTTCCTTTTTATACGCCATAAACCGTTGAAAGGTGTTTTCAATGGAGGTGGTGTCAACCAATAAGAGCACATCTGCCGGCACGATACTGAGCAGTTTGTTGTAGTTGGCTGAAGTGATGTACGTATTGTCCTTTAAGGGGTCTCCCTTGATCAGGGCTTGAGCAAACAGTTTTAGAGAAACAGTCTCCAGGGTGGATCTGGCCTTGGCCAGGTTGATGATGTTGTCGAATGAATTGTTGGTGGCAAACCAATTGGTTACCGTTGTGGCATCCAGATTGGGTGAGGAGGCTATTCCCGTATAGAGTGTCGAATTGGCTTCAAAGGTGCGCGGTAGTCTTGCCGTGAAGATGGCAACCAGGATGGCAACCAGCAAGGGAAATAGGGTGATCCAGTAACGGATGCGGTAAATGAAGTGAAAGAAGGAGGCCGTCTTGTTCATGGTGGTCACTTGATGAGTTTGATGCCTGTCAGGAGCTCAAGGCGCAAGACTGCGCTGAAAAGAGAGGCTTTGCTTTCTTCGTAGGCAGTGGCTGCCAAGGCGTTGTTTCGTTTAATGGTGCTTAAATCGTCGAGCGTGATGGAGCCGTTCAGGTAATCCAACTCGGCGAGTTTGACAGTGCTTTCGGCAACAGTATTGGCTTCGGCGGTCACTTTGACAATATTCAACTGGCTTACGGCCAACGCATAAAGTTCGGTTATGACCATTTTTCGTTGCTCTGTCAGGGCGGCTTTATCTTGGAGGGCCTGTTCAACCTGGGCCTTGCTGGCTTTGATTTTTTCCGGTCGACTGAAGAACAGGTCAAGAGGGATAGCGATGGAACCGCCTACATTGTAGAGAGACATTTCTTCTCCAAAATATTGGAAATAGGTGCCTTGGCCGGTGGCGCTTGATTCGGTCATTGATCCCATGGATCCGTAAGAGTAGTTGGTGTTCAGTCTGAAATAGTTTAACCATTCCTTACGGGTGATGTTCAATCGGTGCTCCTGCTCTTTGATAAATGCTTCAGCACGTTTGACGGTGGGAGCCGACTCGGCTGTCTGAAGAAAAATATCCAATGGGGGCAGGGTTAGGTGTAAGAGGCTGCTGTCTGCTTGAATGCTGGTCTGGTTAACGATTGTGTTGCCCTGAACGTCAGTGCCGTTCTGTGCCGTCATGTTGTGAATGGTCATTAGGCAAAAAACCGCAAACAATAGTAGTCGGCGTTTCCATTTTCCAGCCATGTTGTCTTGTTTATACATTTTCCTTCTGAATGAATGCGGTGAATGTGCGGAATATAATGGACATGTCCATCCAAAAAGAGAACTCTTTTGCATAGCGGATATCGAGGTTCTTACGTTCTTCGGCTGAAAGTTTACCGGCACCGCCTCTTTTTTCCACCTGCCAGAGTCCTGTCAGACCGGCCGGTGCCATAAAGCGGTCAATGTATTCGTCACTGGTTAGCAATTCGGCTTCATACAGAGGTAGAGGTCTGTTGCCTACCACCGACATGTCTCCCTTCAGTATATTGACTAACTGAGGCAGTTCATCGATGCTGTATTTGCGGATGAAGATACCGACTTTCGTAATGCGCGGATCTTTTTCCAGTTTTACGAAGGCGTTATCCTGCTTGGTTCGCTGAAGATTGATAAAAGCATCTTCCGTGAGGACGAAATCATCGGAAACCATGAGTATCTGGTCGTCATCCCCAAAAACCAGGTCGTCATCAAGCGCCTTCTTTTCTACCTTGTTTTCAGTGGCCTGGTATTGGTTAAGGGCTGAAAAGTCTTTCAGGTGTTTGTCGGCATCCACATACATGGACCGAAACTTTAAAAAATCAAATACCGTATAATTGCTGCCAACCCGTTTCGATTTGTACACAATGTTGCCCTTGCTTTCCAGCCGGATGGCCATGGCCACCAGCACGAGCAGGGGTGACAAGACTAGCAACGCTAAACCAGCGAAGATGATGTCGAAGGTGCGTTTCCAGATTGGTAGGCGAAACCGCTTCATGGCACTCTCTTTTTGTTGAAGAAAGGCCTCTCTGACCCGATGCTGATGTTGGGAATAAAAGGAGAGGATGCCTTGCACCTTATCTACGCTCAAACTGTCGGTGATGATGTCATGCACACCCAATTTAAGGTACTGAGCCTTTTCTTTAGGTGTCAAAGCGCCTGCAATCAAAACGAGGTAGGCAGAGGGAAAGGCCATCTTCAGGCCTGAGAGTCCTTTTTTATCGATGGCCGGTGTTCGTTGCTCACATAGAAAGACCATTTCTTCCCTGCCTTTGTAGACCTGTTTCTTAACCAGGACATCTACATATGATGGAAAGACTTCAATCTGCTCACCTAGTTGTTTGCTGAGGTTGGGTAGTTGCTGGTTGTCCTTGCCTATGTAGCATACGAGTCGATTCATTGAATGATCTTTTTGAGTCTTACCTTCAACTCCATGGGGTTGAAAGGCTTGACGATATAGTCGTCGGCGCCTTCAGAGAGCAGGCGTATGCGTTCGCTGGTGCTGTCCTCGCTGGATAACATGATAACGGGTATTGCTTTGAAAAGTTCATTGCTCTTTAAAAAGCGTAAAAATTCGTCTCCCCTCATTTCTGGCATTCTGATGTCAGAAATAATCAAATCAGGTAGGTTGCCTTCCTGAAGCCAGGCGATGGCTTTGATGGGGTTGTCCAACCAGAGCGTTTCGTATTCTGCATTGAGGTAAAACGCTACGATTTTCGCGATAGACTCCTTGTCGTCAAGGATCAAAATTTTCTTTTTCATGGTGGAGCGGATGTGTGAGCCATATTTGTATCCCAAAGATAGTAGTTCTTCGTATTCAATGTATGGTACAAACAAAAAAAATAGGTATCTTAGCCTTTAGAGGCGTCAATGCCAACGAGGCGGAGAATTTCACCCGTTAAAAGTTGGTATTTAGCCCTTTAATAATTATATTTGCGGCGAAATAGTTTTCAATAGAAAGAAGTATGAGGTTCAAAAAGTTTCATAAAAACAGTCTTTGGTTGGGGGCTGGTTTTTCTGCCCTGTTAACTGTTGGGCTGCTCTCCGGTTGCGTGCGAAATACCATCGATGACAGCCTGCCAGCAGAGATCGAGGGGCTTACCGTCCCAGCCACTTTTAATTGGGCGACCGTGCGGCCTGTCCAATTGACCATTGCGCCTAATGATACGTACAATGGCGCCTACTATTACTACCTGGAAGTGTTTGATGGAAATCCCGTAACCGATACGTCTGCCGTCCTTTTGGCAAGTGGTGTGGGAAATCAATCACAGGACTTTGTGAGAACGTTATCCTTGCCTGCCATGACCACGGTGTTATATGTCAGGCAAACTGATCCCCTCAGGCTTAAAACAACTCAGACTGTTGTCGTCGATGACTCGGCCCTGTTGTGTGACTTTGGAGATGAGGCGCCTGCTGCGGTTTCCGTGCCAGCCGTTGCCCCTGCATTACGGGCTGCCAAGGTGGTTTCCAATCCAACACCCGCCACTGCTCTTGCGTTGTCGACCAATCCTTCGGCTGCTGTCACACTGGCTGCCAACACCGCGTACGTCATACCTACAGGCGTAACCTTTACTGGCAAGATTTCCTTTTCTCAAGGGTCAAGGCTCTATGTGGAGGGGACGTTGCAGGTTTCTCCCTCCAATATGCCCGTAATGGCGGCTGACAACGACCTTGTTGTTCAAACAGGAGGTACCTTTACCGGTGAGGGCGAAGCGTTACTGTATGCCTACAGTGGTCGCTTCTTCAATCATGGTACGATGAACCTTGGCCTTCTCTCGCTGAACAGCACAGCGACTATCTACAATAGTGGCAGGCTAACTGTCACAGGTGCCTTGACCATTACTGATGCCACCAATAGCCTGGTTAATGATGGGTATGCGACATTGGGTCGTGTCAGTCTCACCAACGGTTTGTTGGAAAACAATGGCTTGATGACCATTGATGGGCAGTTGTATACCAATTCGGCAACCCTCAGAAATACCAATTCTCTGCAAGCTCATGAAGCAATTATGGTCAATTCCAATTGGTACATCAATTGCGGAACCTACATTACCACCTCTTTGGTTGATCAAGCCAACTCCAATGTCTTTATTAAGCAAGGCGCTTTGCTGAAAGTAAGCACGTTTCAAGGGGCTGGTACCAAAGTTCGGCTGGAAGCTTCATCCATGTTTGAAGCCGCTGTTGCTGTATTCGGATCCAATAGCTCGCAAATCTCTGGCGAAGGTCAGACCTATGCGCTTTGCCGCTTTGGTCGGGTACAAGCTGGCGCAGGCAGTTTCAAGGCTGTACACTATAAAGGGCGCCTTGAAGTGGAATGTTCTGATCATTACCAAGGTCTCAATCAGTGGAATCCATTTTACACGACCGACAGTAAGGTACGTTGGGCACCAGCCGGACAGGCGACGACTGCCATCGCCTCTACTGATTGCAACAACGAAGGCCATACGGTTATACCGCCCGCTGCCGAGCCCTCTAACCCTGATTTTCCGGAAGACGGGCCACACACGCCTACCTATACCTTCATCATGGAGGATAATTGGCCAGCAGTGGCCGACTATGACATGAATGACCTGGTAGCCAAACTCTCCATTGCTTACGCTCAAAACAACGACAACAAGGTGACCGCCATGCGGATTAACTACACCCTTTCGGCAGTGGGGGCCAGGAAGTCCATAGCCGCCGCCGTACAGTTGGATGAGTTGTTGCCTGAACAAGTGCAACAAGTGGTTCATGGTGCAGGAATACCCTTGACTGGTGTCGCGTTCAAGACCACGACGGTAGGGTACGAAGAGGGTCAGTCCAAACCAGTCATACCTTTGTTTGATGAGGCTCATCTGGTGTTGGATCCGAGTATGCAGTACAATACTATGATCAATACCTACATTGACAGCCCAAAACGTCCTCCTGTTTCCAATACGATTGACATTACGTTTGCTGAACCCATTCAAGCCGAATTGGTCGACATCATGAAGTTGAACTTCTTCATTGTGCCTGATGCTGAAAAGGCCAATGAAAAACGTACGGAAATACATTTGAGAGGTTTCAGGCCCACAGATAAGGCTGATATCAGTAAGATAGGCCGGTATTATGACAATTCAGTCGATGGCTCTTGGTACAGTACACCCAACAACCTGGTCTGGGGTATCATGGTGCCCTATGATTTCAAATACGCAGCCGAGACCGTCAGCATTGTAAAAGCTTACCCTGATTTTGTAGGCTGGTGTACATCAGGTGGTCTGGATAATACCTATTGGTACCAGAATCCATCAACGGATAGGACGCTGGTTTATTGATGATATAATGTAGGAAACATGACACCCTCGAGCCAGGTTTTTTAAAACTGAACGCTCGAGGGTGTTGGTGTTTCTTGAAGGATGGCGTATCTTTAGACCCGAAACAAAAAAAACGTGTTCGTATGAAGCAGATTCTGGTGACCGGTGGCGCCGGTTTTATTGGCTCACACCTGTGTGCCAGATTGTTGGATGAGGGACATTGCGTCATCTGTCTGGACAACTTTTTTACTGGTTCCAAACGAAACATCCTGCATCTCATACCCAATCCTCGGTTTGAAGTGGTACGGCACGATGTAACGTTTCCCTACTATGCTGAAGTAGATGAGATTTACAACCTGGCTTGCCCGGCTTCTCCCATCCATTATCAACATGATCCCATTCAAACAACCAAGACCTCGGTCATGGGAGCCATCAATATGTTGGGTATGGCTAAACGGATAGGAGCCAAGGTGTTGCAGGCTTCCACCAGTGAAGTCTACGGCGACCCCATTGTTCACCCACAGGTAGAATCCTACTGGGGTAACGTTAACCCTATTGGTATCCGCTCTTGCTATGACGAGGGCAAGCGGGTGGCAGAGACTTTGTTTATGGATTATCACCGCCAATGGGATATTGAGATTAAAATCATCCGTATTTTCAACACCTATGGTCCCAATATGCATCCCCACGATGGTCGTGTGGTTTCCAACTTCATTGTTCAGGCCCTCAATAATGAGCCCATCACACTTTACGGAGATGGCAGCCAAACACGCAGTTTTCAATATGTGGACGATTTGGTTGAAGCCATGATCCGCATGATGAATACGGACAAACAGGTTACCGGTCCTATCAATATTGGCAATCCTAACGAATTTACCATAAAGGAACTGGCAGAAAAGGTCATTGCCATGACCGGATCGACGTCTACCCTTACCTACAAACCGTTGCCAAACGATGATCCCAAGCAGCGTCAACCCAACATCTCCAAGGCAAAAGCGACCTTGAATTGGGAACCTACCATACAGTTGGAAGAAGGATTAAAACGCACCATTGCTTATTTTAAATCACTGCAGTAAGCCTTTTGATGAAATATTCAAAGACAACGACCTATGAATGTTGAAGTTAACAATGCCGATTTCAAGATTTTGATTGTAGACGATGTCTTGTCTAATATCTTGTTGCTAAAGGTGTTGCTTTCTAATCAGCACTATAAGATTGATACGGCCATGGGGGGCAGGGACGCCTTGGAGAAGATTCAGGTCAATAAACCGGATCTGATCCTGTTGGATGTGATGATGCCTGACATGGATGGTTTTGAAGTGACCAGAACCATACGGTCTATGCAGGCTCCCTACAATGAGATTGCCATCATTTTCCTGACTGCATTGAACAGCACGGCCGATATCGTAAACGGTTTTCAAGCTGGAGGTAATGACTTTGTGACCAAACCTTTCAGTAAAGAGGAATTGCTTATTCGGGTCAACCACCAGATTTCCATGGAAGCGGCCAAACGTTTCATCATTCGACAGACGGAAGAGTTGAAGGAGACCATCAATGCCAGGGATAAGATGTATTCTGTCATCGCCCATGATCTTCGCTCTCCCTTAGGCTCCATTAAGATGATGCTGAACATGTTGCTGGTTTCGGTAACCCCAGATAACGTAGGAGAGGAATTGTTCGAAATGCTCAAAATGGCCAATAAATCGACCGAAGACACTTTCTCGTTGCTTGATAACTTGCTGAAGTGGACCAAGAGTCAGGTGGGGCGTCTCAATGTTGTTTTCCAACCGTCGGATGCTGTGGAAATGACCAGGGGTGTGGTGGATATTTTTGAGAAGATGGCCGAGTTGAAGCAGGTACGCTTATTACTGAATGCTCCCGAGGCCAGCCCTTGTTATGCGGATAGGGATATGATAAAAAGTGTGTTGCGCAACTTGTTGAGTAATGCCTTAAAATTCAGCAACCCCGGTGGAACCATCACGGTCAGTATCCAGGACGGTATGGGTGATGATGCCGACAAGGTGTTGGTCAGTGTGGCTGATACTGGTTGTGGCATCAAGGAAGAAGATCAGGGAAAGCTCCTGAAGATTGACACGCACTTCAGTACCTTTGGCACCAGTAATGAAGAGGGATCAGGCTTGGGTCTGCTCCTGTGCCAGGACTTTGTGGTTAAAAACGGTGGACGTTTGTGGTTTACCTCCACCTATGGGGTAGGAACCACCTTCTTTTTCTCCATTCCCAAAAAGGCCGGTGCCGACATCGTTACTCCGCAGGCCGATTAAGTGCCAGGTTGAAAAAAACGGCTTTGTGGTCGCTGAAATCCAGCTCGTCTGATCGGTAGGATGTACCTTCCAATGCTTTGTCGTGAAAGATGTAATCGATTCTGAGCAAACTGCCCAGGTATCGATATGTGTATTCATACCCGTGACCGGCTGTTTTGAATCCATCTGCCAGTGTGCGGTTGAAGAGGGTATAGGTGAAGGATGCCGGGTGGGCGTTGAAGTCACCACAAGCAATGACAGGGTAGGGGGATTGGCTGATCCGTTTGGTTAGCGCTTGTGCCTGTAGATTGCGTTTGACCGTGTTGGCTTGCATGCCATCAACCAGCAGTTTGGAACCTTTCGATTTGGATCCATTATTGGTGTGTATGTCGTGCTTGAGTTGGTTGAAATGAGTGGTTTGTAGATGTACATTGTACAATCGCAGCGTGTCTCCCTGTATGGCAATATCGGTATGAAGCGCATGGTTTCCCGTGTGGTTGAAACGAATATCGACGGCGTTGAGCAAGGGATAGCGGCTGTGAACGGTCAGCATGTAGCCGGGTCTAGGACCGGCTGCTGTGGCTGCATAGCGAAGACCGGCTTTGGTAGCCAATAGTGAATCAAGGGGCACCTTGAGCGTCTCATCCACTTCCTGAAGGCAGAGAATGTCGATTGCCTGCTTGCTGACATAGTCGGCCAACAGGCCCAGCGTCAAATCAGCCAATCCATAGCTGACGCCTTGGATGTTGTAGCTGCAAAGGTTTATTTTTTGTGCCGATGTTGGCAAAGTGTCCGACTCGTTATCGGAGGGTTGTACTACTGCGGAGATGAAGGGATAGCTAAGGATAATACTGGCTAAAGGCAGCAAGACCCAGATACGCCTGGTTAACATCCAGCCAACGGTAAGCACGATGTTGATGATCAGTACGATGGGTAGGATAAGACCGCAAAAGGTGATAATGGGCGGGCTACCATCCCAATGGCTGCTCAGCAAGGCGCCCAGGCTGATTAACAAGGTCAGCAGACTGAATAGAACGGCACTGATTTTAACGACTTTGGAAAACACGGTTAAGGACAAGGTTAGGTCCGGTAGGTCGGTGGTGTAAACAACGGTCAGTTGTTGGGGGGCAGGTTGCGTTGAATGACGGTTGTCAACTGCTTTTTGGAGAAGGGCTTGGCCAGGAAGTCCGTGCAACCAATCTCCATGGCGTTACGTCTATCGTCTTCAAAGGCAAAGGCACTTTGTGCGATGATAGGGGTGTTCTTGTCACTTTCCCTGATTAAGGCCGTTGCATCCAAGCCGTTTAACTCAGGCATCTTGATATCCATGAGGACTAGGTCTGGTTTGAGTTCAAAAAAGAGGGAAACAGCCTCCATGCCGTTGTGAGCTCTGATCAGCTTGAAAGACTTACCGATCATGGCTTCGATTAATTTGAAGTTGCTTTCTGTATCTTCGGCGACAAGGATGGTTACGTTTTGTGGAGAGGTCTCGACATCGCCAAATATGGTGGCCGTGTTTGTGAGGTTGCCGGTAATGATCATATCCTTGGGCAAACTGAAATAAAAGGATGTGCCCTTACCCAATTCGGATTCCAGCCAAATACTGCCTCCGCAGCGTTCTATGATGGATCGGCAAATGGATAATCCCAGACCGGTGCCTTGTGTGAAGTTGTCGGCCTTGACAAAACGGTCAAAGACCTTGTCAACTTTATCGGGGGAGATACCTTTGCCCGTATCCCTGACAAAGAAACGGATGTTGTTGGGCTCTCTGGTGAATCCAAAGGTGATGGTGCCCTTAGTGGTAAACTTGAAGGCGTTGTTGATGAGGTTGCTGACGACTTGTGACAGACGGTTGCGGTCACATAAAAGGGTCAAATCGTCGTCGGCAGGTTCAAATTCCAGACTCACACCTTCCGGGCATTTAATGGAGAGGGTGTGCAATAAATCCTCGGCAAAGTCTTTGATCTTAACGGCCGTTTCCTCGAAGGCCATGATGCCTGACTCTATTTTAGACAAGTCAAGGATTTCGTTGATCAGGCCAAGCAAGCGTTCGTTATTGGCTTCAACAATGCTGTAGTACGAGGTCCTATCGGATGCATCATCCGTTTCAGCTATGATTTTGGAGAATCCGACAATGGCGTTGAGCGGGGTGCGGATTTCGTGGCTCATGTTGGCAATGAAGGCCGACTTGAGTTTGTCTGCCTCGACGGCTCTTTCTTTGGCTTCCACCAATTCCTGCTCCATGAGTTTGGCATTGGTGATGTCTTGTTCTATGGTGAGAATGAGTGGCCTGAGTTCATCGCGGATGAGCAGACGGAGTTGCTCGGTCAGTCTGATATTGCCATCATCGTCTCTGTCTTCGAGAATGCGGCGTATCTCTCCATCACTTTGCATGATTTTAAGATCGTCCATGCGAAGGTTGTCCGCTTTTTCGAAATCATAGATGTCGTAATCGGTCTTGCCTATCAGTTGACCGGTAAGGCCGGTATGGAACTCGCCTCCTTCTCTGTTGCTGAAAATGTAGCGCAAATCGGCGGTGACATCCTTGACACTGATGTTCATCGGAATGTTCCGCAACACCGTACTCATGATTTGGTTCAGCTCTTTGACCTGTTTTTCGTAGTGAACACGGTCGGTGATGTCCTTGCCAAAAGTCCAGATAAGGTTTTCACCCTTGGAGTCCTTGGTCAGGTACATGGTGCAATCATAGGCTTGCGGCCCCTTGGTTTCCCCCTCAGGACGGTTCAGTACGAAATTGACAATCTGGTTGGTATTGACCACTTGCCGTATCAATTCCATCCACCGGCGACTGCTGATCCAGCCGTTTCTTACCTGAGTGATGTTGAAGTCTGAGATGTCTGCTTCCGGTTCCCAGTCGTGGAGGGTATTGAATTGTTGGTTGCCATAGACCAGCTGACCATCCGTTTTCATCGCGAAGATGTAGTCGGTGGAGTTGGATACGGCTCTCGTGACGATTTCAAGCTTATGTTGTTGCCGTTTGATGTCGGTGATGTTCTGAACATAACCCTCTAGAAAACGGGCGCCTTGTTCCTTGTAAATGGAAAGGATTTTGAAGAGCAGGTAGTGCGTTTTTCCTTTGATGGTCAGACGAATGTTCTGAAATTCATCGATGTCTTTTTTGTTCTTTTTGTTGATGAATGTCAGGAATAGATCTTTGTCGTCGTGGTGTACACCATCCAAGAAAGCCGCCTTGCTAATGCTGGCGTAATCCGTGTCACTGGATAAAACACCAAAAATACCATTGTAGAAAAATTGTTCTTTCTCCGTGTCGTAATGCCAGTGACCGATTTTGGCTACTTTTTCAATTTCGCGCAGGCGGTGATTGGTTTGCTCCAACTTCTGCTTCAGCAATATCCGCTGGGTGATGTCCCTGTATTGGCACAATATGTGCATGTCGTCGTACTTATACAGGATACACTTGAAGAAATAAACTTTTCTGCCCAGCTGTATTTCGTAGTTGTCGGTCGAGGTGTTACCCGTCAATAAGACTTTTTTGAAGTTGTTCCACAAGGCTACCGATGTTTCGGAGGGAATTAAGTCAAATATGCGTTTGCCGATAAAACGGTCAGTGCGTTGAAGGAACCATCGATCTGTGTGCAATACCATGTCCACACAATGTCCGTCCCTATCCAATAGGAACATGGTATCGGCCGTCATCTGAAGGATTCTGTCCGAATTGCCGGGGTCGTGGAGTGGACTGTTATGGGATGGAGTGGAACTCATGTTTCATGGCATACTCAAGGGGCAACGACAAATGTACGATTTTTAGTAAAAAAATGCCCTTGGTTTGGAAAAAAGAATTGAACACCTGTTAATCGGCTGTTGTGCCTGCTCGTCTGGCTTTTTCCCACACACCACTGCCTTTCCGTTTTCTCAAGTAGAAGAAACCTCGAATCACCGATACATTCATAAAAAGGAAATAGTAGGGTACGTACAGGTATTTTTGTTTGATTTGTCGTTTGGCCAAGCGGTAACCCAGGAAGCCGGCACCGTAAAAAAGGCCTTGAAAACACAGCAGGATCAGGTACAGCAGGCTGGCGTCACCGGTCATGAACACCAAGGCAACATTCAATGGCAGTAGCAAAAAGAGGAATAGGGGCGTGATGGACCATCGTAATACCCGGTGAGATACATATTGGAAATGCAGCAATCCGTAACAGAAAGGATTAAGCAGCGCTCTCAGACGCCAGATGGATTGTAAACCGCCGGCTGCAATTCGAATCTTGCGTTTTTCTTCTTCCTTGATGTCGGCAGAGGGGTCTTCCAGTGCGAAGGCGGTGCGGCAATAGGCAATTTTGTAGCCTTTGGCGGCGATGCGCATGGAGAGGATGAAATCGTCCAGCAAGGTATCGTCCGGCATGGGCTCGAACAACTCCCTGCGGATGGCGAACAATTCCCCGGCAGCCCCGACGGCCGAATTCAGTTCGTCATCCAGGGTCTTGAGAAAGGATTCGTATTTCCAGTACAAGCCCTCGCCAGCTGTGGCGTCTCCGGTTTTTTGTTGTCTGACCCTTTTTTCACCGGCCACACAACCCACTTTGGGGTCTTCGAAACGTTGGATAATAGCCGTGATGGCTTCGGCATTCAGTAGGGTGTTGGCATCGGTATAGATCACGATGGGTGTATTGATATACGCCATACCCCTGTTGATGGCGGCCGTCTTGCCTTGACGCAACGGTTGGAACAGGACTTTGGCATCGGGGTAAGCGGCGAGTCTTTCGTTGGTGCTATCGTTTGAACCATCAGTAATCCAGCAGATTGTCAGTTTGTTGGCAGGGTAGTTGAGGGCTTGGCAATTGCGCATTTTTTCTTCCACAACCCCTTCTTCGTTGAAAGCCGTGATGACCAAGGTGACTTCGGGAAAGTCTTCGTTTTTTACGGGAGGGGGCGTGGCTTTGAACAGACGGCGTTTGATAGCAACCAAACACCATAGCAAAACGCCGTACCCTACATAGGTGTAGGTGACGATAATGGCTCCAAGCCAAAACAGGAAGAGGAGGGTTATTGTCATGGTCAGATACTTGGTTGCCTCAAAGATAAAAAAAAGGTGGAAACCGCGCTGTTTTGTCCGTAAAACTGGCTACATTCGTCAATAGCAAACCTTACTAATCATGAAACTCCTGGACTGGATTCTTTTTGCCGTCATGGCTGTCAATATCAGTTATTTACTGATTTTTGCCCTGGCGGCTCGGTTTGCCAAACCACGGCCTCGCTTGAAGGCTACCATCCAACGAACCATGGCGGTATTGATTCCTGCCTACAAGGAAGATGCTGTCATCGAAGAATGCGTACAAGCTTGCTTGAACCAGGATTACCCGTCCGATCGGTTCACCGTGGCTGTGATTGCCGACCATATGAAGCCAGAAACCAACGAACGGTTGCGTCGTTTACCCATAACCCTGATCGAAGCTGATTACGAAAACAGTACCAAATCCAAGGCACTGAATTTGGCCATGAGCCGTTTGCCCGATCATGACATTGCCATCGTGTTTGATGCTGACAACACGGTGGGTAGCGATTTTTTAAGCCGCATCAACCAAGCGTTTGAGTACGGTGACGTTCAACTACTCCAGGCGCACCGTGTGGCCAAGAACCTCAATAACCATATGGCCGTGTTGGATGCTGTTAGCGAAGAGACCAACAACAGTATTTTCAGGCAGGGTCATTATGCCATCGGGCTCTCATCAGCCTTGATTGGTTCAGGTATGGCGTTTGACTACCTGATTTTCAAAGAGAAAATGAAAAGTATCGTGGCCATCGGTGGTTTTGACCGCAATCTTGAATTGTCTTTCCTGAAAGAAGGCAAACGCATCCATTACCTGTCCGATGCCCTGGTCTACGATGAGAAGGTACAAAACAAGCAGGCCTTCTCCAATCAACGCAGGCGCTGGTTGTCGGCCCAGGTGCATTATATGCTCGAATTTGGGAAGGACTTTTTCCCGGCATTGCTGAAGGGTAAGGTCGATTTCTGTGTCAAATACCTGCAACAATTAGCCATACCCAGGGTTGTACTCCTGGGCTTTACGTTGCTATGTGCCTTGTTGATGACGCTGTTTGCCCCTTTGGCGGCACCAAAATGGTGGTGGTTGTCTGGTTTATTATTCCTGGCTTTTGCACTGGCCATACCCCCTCAGCTGTTCGATCGCCGATTGATGAGGGCGTTGATCATGTTGCCCGGCGTTTTCTGGCTCATGGTTAGAAACTTGTTTATGTTAAAAGGAGCGAACAAACACTTCATACATACTCAACATGGTGTCAACCGATAAATGTATGTTTTCTGGAGGCTTTGATCCTGTCCCGTACCTTGACCAACAAGCCGGAGCCTCTGTTTACAACGCTGACGATGATTTACAGGTGTATATTTGGGGCACTGTCTTATCAACACCAGCCTTTAAACGTGAACATGAAGTTTCATTGGCTGAGGGTGTTGCCCGGTTGTTTAGAGCGAAAGGTTGGGCAGGCATGGGCCAGTTGGACGGTGCGTTTACCTGTATGATCATAACGCCGGCGGCAACCCATGTGGTCAGGGACCATCATGGTACAGGTCCTCAAGTGTATTATACGCAAACACATTTTGCCAGTACCTTGTTTGCCTTGTCTCAACAACCGGGTTTCAACGCCAGGCCTGATTACGGGGCGCTGAGCCTTTTTTTGACCAAAGGGTACATTCCTGTACCTAGGTCTGCTTTTCAGCAGGTGGAAAAATTGGGTCCTGGGCATGTGCTCACCATTGCTTCCGGAAAACGGAGTACAAATTTGTTGCCCAGACCGAGTGGTACATTCGAGGGAATGACAGAAGAAGCCTTGCTGCAAACCTATGAACGGGTGCATCGGGAAGCCATTCAGCGGCGTATTGCCGGACATGGCAAGGTGGGCATCCTGTTGAGTGGCGGGTATGACTCGGCCTCCAATCTGGCCGCCCTAAGATCCTGTTACCAAGGGGAAGTTCATTCGTTTTCCATCGGTTTCAAGGGCGATACCTGGTCGGAATTACCATTGGCCAGGATCCTTTCAGAAACCTATGGAACGGTGCATCACACCTATGAAATCGACGGACGTGAAATCGCTTTCTTGCCCGATATTGTCAAACATCTGGGTGATCCATTTGTGGAAGGAGGGCTGATGGTTAAT
>JAAYBL010000229.1 GCA_012718945.1 Bacteroidales bacterium | reverse complement strand
TGTTCAACACGCCCATTTGTTCCACATAACCCTTGGAGTTTTCGGAGATATCGCTGGAGTTGTCGGTAATGCTCTTGTAGGAATCCAGCAGCACATTGGATACTTCGGCCAACGAAGAGGTGGCGTTGCTGAAGCGACCCAGGTTGTCGGCCATATCTGATAGCTGGTTGAGGTATTTTTCCGTCACCTGGGTGATGTCGGCCATGTTGTTGAGTTGAGTTACGGCTTCACCCATGCGCTTGATGCTGTCTGTCAGCGTTTGGGCGTCCTCGTCGCTCAGTTGTACCTGAGGAGGTAGGCCGAAGCTCTGCAAGGCTTGCTCAGTCGTAACGTTGGCCAGCGGGTTGCTGTGCCTGGGACCGGAAACTCCGGATCCACCGCCACCGGAATACCCACCGCCAGGGTAGCCACCTCCGGGATAACCGCCTTGACCACCTGCTGCAGCAACGGTGCTAGGTTCGCTACTGGTACCGGTGGCTTGACCACCAACGATGTTGACAATACCACCGGTTACACCACCGGGGCCAAATTCGGGTCTGTCTTCATCTTTATGGGTGACCAGTATGGGGAAGACCTCTTCCCAACGGTAGTTTCTGAAGGGTGGTTCAAAGGCGGACAGGGCGAAGATGAAGACTTCAGTGCCCAACCCGATGGACAGAGCGATGTTGGCTCCTTCCAGGTGCAGCAACTTAAACAGGGTCCCCAAAATAGCCAGGGCAGCCCCAAATCCATAGCAGAAGTTAAAAATGGTCTTACCCCTATGACTGCCCAGGAAGTGGGACAGTTTGGTGCGGAAGCTTTTTTTATCGGTTGGTTGAGTCGACATGGGAATGGTGTTTGAACGTGAAAATTAACGGGATTTGGAATCACCGATTTGACTGCGAACACAGCGGAAACCGATGAAGGAACGGGATTCGTTAAGGTATTCGTACGAGCGGGCACTGACTTCCATAAAGCGGGCAGCATCCTTCCAGGAGCCACCCCTGACCACCTTGCGCTTGTTGATGTAGAAGTCGCTGTGGCTGATTTTGCTGTGCAAGCTGGGGTTGAAGTCGTTCATGTCTTGATAGGCTGATTCGCTCCAGTTGGTAGAGGTCCATTCAGCCACATTGCCGGCCATGTCAAACAAGCCATAAGCGTTGGCGGGATAGCTGGCCACCTTGGCTGTAATCAGGTGATTATCCTGTGTGTAACCTCCCTCGGCCGGTTTGAAGTTGGCGTAGTAGCATCCTCCCTCTGTGTTGGTCTTATTGCTTTTCCACGGGAAGCGTCCTTTGGGTTGCTTGCCCCTGGCGGCCAATTCCCATTCGGCTTCTGTGGGTAACCGATAATCCAGCACCTTTTGACCCTTGACGGCCAAGGATTTGTTCAGGTACGTCGTGCGCCAGTGGCAGAAGGCCATGGCCTGTTGCCAGGATACACCGACCACGGGGTGGGCGTTGTAGGCAGGGTGCGAGAAGTAGTTGAGGAGGTAGGGGTCGTTGTAGCTATTTGTAAAGTCGTTTACCCAACAGGTGGTGTCAGGGTAGACGGGCACAATGTAGGTGTTCAGAAAATCCCAGCGAGAGCTCAAGGGCCTCGTGATTGACGTGTTGACTATCTGCCCGTTTTCCGATATATACGCAGTGTCTTTGGTAATCATGACCTGGGGCAACTGGGCCGTATTTAGGTCGGTGTTGCGGGTGCGTTTGGCTAAAACAAGCTGGTTTTCTCGTTTGGCAGCCGCTTCGTGGTCAAACCATTCATACTTGTACAGGTAACGGTCGGTGTTGGTGATGAGGCCACCCAGCACGTCGTCCTTGTCATAGAAGTAGTTGAGGGCTGTCAGTTCCTCTTCGGTAGCACGCCTGGCCGATGGGATGGGTATTTTCCAATTCAAGCGAGGGGTGATGGGATCACCTTCGGCGTTTTCAGTAATTTTGTAATCTTCGTTGCCCCCAAAGTTAGGGTCGGCCAATTTTTCCCGGATGATGGAATCCCTGACCCAATTCAGGAAACTCCTGTACTGGCCATTGGTAATCTCGGTTTCATCCATCCAGAAAGAAGCGACAGATACTTTTTTTGAAGGGGTGTTTAACCCAAACAAACTGTCTGTTTCAGCAAATCCCAATTCGAACGCTGACTGGTCAATTAAGACCATGCCGTAGGGGTTGGGCTCGTTCCAGAATTTTTTCTCGACACCAATCAATTCACCGTTGTCGTACGATCTGCAGGAAAACAGCAGGGTTAAGACACAGCCAGTGATTAAGATCTTTCTCATGATGTTACAGTATTCGTATACTTTTTTGTTTTTTGCTAACGGTGGCCGTTTCAATTTTTCGAGCATATCGCAGAAAAATTTCGTGACTACCGCCAGAAGCGCCCCACAGGGTCAGTGAAATGTCGTAGGCGTAACCGATGCTCAGTCCTTGAGGAAGTTTGACACCGGCGGAAACGATAACTGCATCCTGTGGTCGCCAGCCCAGCATTCCCCAGTAATTGTCCTTGTAGGTAAGTTTGGCAGAAAGGTCTGCCTGCCACGCCTTAAGGTCGGTTTTAAGCAGGAATGATGGCTGCAAGGTGTATAACGGGTTGGATAAATTTATATTGTATCCGCCTGTCAAATAATAGGTACGGGCAGGGACCATCTTGTAGGCATCTTCATTGGATGCCTCCTCATTTTCTTTGAGCTTGACAGCCATGCCGGTAAGGTGTGAAACGGACAGCCCGGTGTGAAAACGTGGGTGGCTGAACCATAG
>JAAYBL010000228.1 GCA_012718945.1 Bacteroidales bacterium | reverse complement strand
GTGGAAGGCCTTCACGGCTGTCGCCACCGGGTATTGCCCGACATGATTGAGGTGGGCAGTTTCATCGGTATGGCAGCCATGACGGGTTCAGCCTTGACCATCGCCAATGTTGCTTATCCTGAATTGGGTATCATACCCGACAGTTTCAGACGGCTAGGCATCGAACTTGAAAACAAGGGCGATGATATTTTTATTCCTGCACAGGACAGCTACACCATCGATACCTTTATGGATGGCTCCATCCTGACCTTGGCCGATGCTCCCTGGCCTGGTTTGACCCCCGACTTGCTCAGCGTACTGCTGGTGGTTGCCACCAAGGCAGTGGGCAGCGTGCTCATTCATCAGAAGATGTTTGAAAGCCGCCTTTTCTTCGTTGACAAACTCATTGACATGGGTGCGCAGATTATCCTGTGTGATCCGCACCGGGCCACCGTTATCGGGCTGGGTAAGGATCATGTTCTCAGGGGTAGCAATATGTCGTCCCCTGATATCCGTGCCGGTATTGCCCTGTTGATTGCAGCCATGTCGGCCAAAGGCACCAGCCTGATTCACGGCATTGAACAAATCGACAGGGGTTATGAATGCATTGATGAACGCCTCAATAAACTAGGCGCCAGGATAAGTCGACAAACCGTATGATACAGCGTTCAACAGTAGTGCCCGTGGGCCACTTTTACAAGACGCACGGCGTGAACGGCGAATTGGCCCTTTCCTATACTTCAATGTTGGTGGAAGAGGTGGAGGCCGATTGCTGGGTGGTGGACATGGATGGTATCCTGGTTCCCTTTTTCCCCGTTTCATTTCGCCTTCGTGGCAAGGAGGCTGCCCTGGTTTGCTTCGATGGCGTGACCACCGAAACCGAAGCCAAGGCTTTGGTGGGCAAGGAAGTCTATTTTTCCAAAAAGTACCTGGAAGAGGTGTCGGAAGAGGATTTGGGCTGGGACACCTTGATTGGTTTCACCGTTGTGGATGAGTCTGCCGGTGAATTGGGCACCGTCCAGGGCATTGACGATAGCACCCTCAACACCTTGTTGGTGGTCTCCGACGGCGAAAAGGAAACACTGATTCCTTTGGCAGGGGATTTTCTGGTCGGTATCGACGTGGCAGCAAGCCAGGTCATTGTTTCATTGCCGGAAGCACTCCTGGACTTGTAGTCGGGTAGGGGGTGTCCCATTGATATGATTACAGCGTCCAACATAACCATTGGTTACCGCAAGGGCAAACAGCTAAGAACGGTACAAACAGCGTTGAATCTCAAGGCCGTCAAGGGTGAACTGATCGCCATCCTTGGCCCCAATGGCTGTGGTAAATCCACTCTGTTGAGGTCGTTGGGCGGGTTGCAACCCGTATTGGCCGGCACCGTATCAGTGGCGGGTCAACCTTTGTCCACCTTGACACCGGCAGCAAGGGCCACACGGCTCAGTCTGGTCTTGACCGATCCTGTTCACGTAAATTATATGACAGTAAGGGCCCTGGTGGCCATGGGCAGGCATCCCTATACAACGGTGACCGGTCGGATGTCGCTTGCCGACCACCAAGCGGTAGACAAGGCACTTCGTGCCGTCAGAATGGAAGCCTTTGCCGACCGTTATTTGCAGGAATTGTCTGATGGTGAACGTCAGCGGGTTATGATAGCCAAAGCCCTGGCCCAGGATACGCCCATCATCTTGCTGGATGAACCTACTTCGCACCTTGATCTTCCCAATAGGGTAGAGACCATGCTGTTGCTCAAGCAGTTGGTTTCTGAAACGGCGAAAACCATCCTTTTATCCACCCATGAAATAGACCTGGCATTGCACCTGGCCGACCGAATCTGGTTGATGAAACCGGACGGTGGTGTTGAGGAAGGAACCCCGGCATCGTTGATGGCTCAAGGCCTCATTCAATCCGTTTTTAAAAGCGATGGTTTCGGTTTTGAAGCGGAAACTGGCCGTGTTATCATATTTTAAGGTTTGTCTTAGGGTGCCAAACCGCCTAATTTTCGTATTTTCGCAACAAATTCTGCCAAACCGAAAAAAATAGGCGTGAAGCATAAACAAAGACGGCTGTTTGACCGATTAAAAAAGAAGTTTCAACTGACCATTTTCAACGAGAGTACGCTCGAATCTTTATTTTCGTTGCGCGTTTCTTGGTTGGACGGGATTCTATTGTTTTTATCGATATTCGTCATCCTGTTTTTTCTGTCTTTTTTCCTGATCCGTTATACCCCTGTGGGCGCTTTTATGCCCCCTTACATGGACGTTAGTGTGCGAAATCGCCTGGTGGAACACGCTTATAAAGTCGATTCGCTGACAGGCGTTGTCAACAAGCAAACGGCCTATATTGATGTGGTAAAGGGTATCATCTCCGGCGATATCAGCACAGATAGCCTGGATGAAGAAGGGCACCAAATTCCCATTGATACGTTGGCCAACCATCATTTATCCCTGATGAAGGCCACAAAACGTGAAGAGTCCTTCAGAAAAGAGTACGAGGAACAGGAAAAATTCAATCTTTCAACGCTGAACGGTAACAGTAATACCAATGTGTTGCTGTTTTATCCGCCCGTTAAAGGCGAGGTGGTCGGATTGTTTGATCCCCGTGTCCGTCAGTTCGGTGTTGATGTCAAGGTGAGCGACAGGCAAGCGGTGCTCTCAGTCTTGGCTGGAACGGTTATTTATGCAGGTTATGATCCCGACTTCAGGTATGTTATTCAAGTTCAGCATGCTGGTGATTATGTATCTGTGTATAAATATACAACAGAGCTGCTCAAGAAACCCGGTGACCTGGTTAAGGCCGGAGAGGCTTTGGCCATGGTAGGCAAGGTGTCTGGCAGTACTGAACAACCTCATTTGTATTTTGAACTCTGGCAACGGGGTATCGCTCAGAATCCGGTCGAGCTCGTGTTATTTTAGATTAGGCGCATGCAAGCAGAAACACCCAAAAAACAAATTGCCATTTTAGGTTCGACGGGCTCCATTGGAACCCAAGCGCTTGATGTCATCAGAGTCCATGCCGATCGCTTCGAGGTGTATGCTTTAACGGCAAATAATCAGGTTGATTT
>JAAYBL010000227.1 GCA_012718945.1 Bacteroidales bacterium | reverse complement strand
GTCCTTGCAGTACAAGTACCAATTTCATTTTACCACGGGTGACCGTTTGGATGAAACGAGGGTTTTGGGAGACAATACCAGACCCGATGGTAGCACCATATTACCCATTTATGAAACCAGGGCTGGTAAGGATGGTTTCGGCAACCACATGCTTAGTTTGGTGTTCAATCTGAGTCGTGCCAAGGATACCGACAAGGACGGTGTGCCCGATAAGTTTGACCTCTGCAACAATACGCCTCCCAACGTTGCTGTTGATCAAAGCGGTTGTCCTCTGGACGGTGATGGTGATGGTGTGCCCGACTACCTGGATAGTTGCCCCGCGACACCGGCCAATGTAGTGGTGGATGCCAATGGTTGTCCTGTCGATTCCGACAAGGATGGTGTGCCCGATTATCAGGATAAATGCGCCAACACCCCGGCCAATATTTTGGTTGATGAAAATGGTTGCCCCAAAGATGCTGATAATGATGGTGTTCCCGACTATCTGGACAAGTGTGCCAACACCCCGGTCAATGTGCTGGTAGACGCCAATGGTTGCCCCAGGGATGCTGATAAGGACGGTGTGCCTGACTACTTGGATAAGTGTGCCAACACACCTGCCAACGTCGTGGTTGACAAAGACGGCTGTCCTGTGGATACCGATAAGGATGGCGTGGCCGATTACCTTGACAAATGTCCTGACGTGCCTGGCGTAGCTGCCAACAAGGGGTGCCCTGAAGTCAAAGAAGAAGTCAAGAAGGTGTTTACCCAGGCTTTGAAGGGTATTCAATTTGAATCTGGCAAGGACGTATTGAAGAGTTCATCGTATGCCATCTTGAATCAGGTGGTGACTGTCATGCGTGAAAATCCCACATATATGTTGGAAATCAACGGTCATACCGACAGTCAGGGTGATGATGCTAAAAACCTGGCATTGTCCAAGAAGAGAGCGGCTGCTGTGAAGGCTTACTTGGTAAATAAAGGTATTGACGATACGCGCTTGATGTCTGAAGGTTATGGTGAGGCTATCCCGGTGGCTGACAACGCCACTGCTGCTGGTCGTGCTCAGAATCGCCGCGTGGAATTCAAGGTCGTATTTTAAAATAGTTCTCTGTTTCTCACATTGCTTGGGGTGCCTCAGTAGTTTATGCTTCTGAGGCACCTTCTTTCTTGTCCTTCGATTCCGCTCCTTTTGTCGGGAATCTCTTTTCCCTTCGATTCCGCTCCCCTTTGGGCGGGAATCTCTTTTTCTCTTCAATCCCGCCCCAAGGGAAGCGGTTTCGAAGGGAAAAGAAGAAACCGAGCCCTATTTACACAAGACACCCAAGCTTTTTTTCGCATCCGTTTTAACCACTATCGGGTGGTCGAAACGAACATGACGAAGGTAGTCGTTCTCGAATACAGCAGGCAGACTATCCAGGTAGTCAAAATCGCAGAAGTCAAAGTGACTATCCTGATTGATGGTGTAATAACTCACCCCAAAAGAGGTAAGGTTTTGGAAGAAGTGCGTGCCCTGACTGGGATCGATTTGGTAGTTCGTGGTCCCGGCTTCAACGATGAGTCGGGCAGAAGCGATTTGCGGCCACTTGACCGGGATGCCCAACCAGGGGTCGCTCGAACCCCAGCGACCAGGGCCGATCAACACGTAGGTCCGTCCTTCGCGGGTAAGACTGGCGTTGATTTTTTCCACCTCATACACGGTCATTTGATTCTTGGAGGCTCCAAAATGGTCGGCTTTCACGTAGACAAGGTCATAGATGTCGTTGTCAATGCCATGCCCAAGGGCATTTTGAGTTTTGAGAATGAGCGTCTCGTCTTCAAGGGTGCTCAAGTCCTCCTCCAGCATTTCCCTGGCATCCACGATGGGGCGTATTTGGAGCAGGTAGAAGTTTTTGTTGCCGCTTTCGTCGGGCGTCAGTTCCACCGCAAATTCAATTTCAACCGGCCTACCCATTTCCTTTTGACTGTGCTGTAATACCATCTCGAGGATTTTGGCCAGTGGGAAGGTTTCGTTTTGCAGGATGTGGGCGAAAGAGATGACTTTGCGCCCCTGGCCCCAAACCCCGTCACGCAAGACTTGGTCCATATAGTCGTAAGTGGATGCCAGCTGTTCAAGTGTGCCGTCCTCTTCAGCATCCTGTACCCTCAGTCGTAACAGATTCTGTCCGTCATCGGTGGTGACCTGAAAGTCTGTTTTCTTTAAGTCCAGGCAGAGAAATTGCGTTTGTGTTTCCCGTAAAGCGTAATCCAACGAGCTCATCTGCAGTAAACTGTGAGGGTGTCGCGGTGAAAAACGCAGCGTTACTCCACCATCAACGATGTATTTGCCCAAACCCAGGGCGACGTTGGCGATGCCGTCTTCTGAGGTTTCATGGCCGATGGGGTAGTAATTGAGGGAGCGCGCTACCCCTGAGAAGGTGGGGTAGAAGCGGTCTCCATGAGCGTTGCCGCATACTTCTTCCAGGATGATGGCCATCTTTTCCTGGTCGATGATGTTCGAGGTGGCCACCATGTAGGCCTTGCTGCTTTGGTAGAAGGCAGACGCGTAAACCGCTTTGATGGCTTTTTTCAAGAGAGACAAGGTTTGCTCAATGTCCTCATCAAAAGGAATCATGTAGGTGGAGTAGATGCCAGCAAATGGCTGGTAGTGAGCGTCTTCCAGGAGGCTGGATGAGCGGATGGCTATAGGCTTTCTGACCACGGCCAGGAAAGCTGTGAGGTTGTCGTTGAAACCGTCGGGAAGGTGGGCGTTTACAAAGGCCTCCAGAATGTCTTCGTCACTGGCATCGGTCA
This sequence comes from Bacteroidales bacterium, assembly GCA_012718945.1. Lineage (GTDB taxonomy): Bacteria > Bacteroidota > Bacteroidia > Bacteroidales > UBA1402 > UBA8389. Next base: position 8,796 of record JAAYBL010000227.1, on the reverse strand, counting down.
GGGCGATTGAGTAAAGGCCGTTGTTTTCCATGAATTGGTCGAAGATCTCCGTACAGAGTACCAACGTTTTGGGGATGCATACATTGACACCTTCGAAATCGTTCAAATCGAGGTTGCGCTTGGTCAAGGCATCGATGAAAGCCAGACCGCGCCCCTTGCCCCCCAAAGAACCCTCGCCGAAGCGGACGAAGTTGGCGTATTTGTCGTACCGTTCCTTTTTGAATTCGGCGATGACCCCCCGGTTTTTTGTACGGCGGTACATGACGATGGCGTCCATGATGATTTTGCGGGCTTCCATCGTGTCTTCGTAATCCTGAATCAACACATTCTCAATAAATTTGGCCAGGGGAAACATGGCTCTCGAATAGAGCCAGCGCGACATATGGTTGAGCTCCAAGTGGTAGCGAAGGGATTTGTCGGGAATGTTATAGAGTTGCTCTTGCAAATCCTTCAGGTTGCGGATGCGGTATAATTCCTCATTGGTTGCAGGGTCGCGGAACACAAAATCCCCAAAACCAAAGTTGTCTGTCATCAATTGGCGTAACTCCTGGGGAAACGTCTTGGAGGCCTTGTCGATAAAGCCAGAGGCGATTTCGTCAGCATACGTTTTGTTATCTACATCGGACGAGTTGAGAATGATGGGCAAGACGGGGTCCTGGTTACGCACCCGGCGGCAAAACCGGATACCGGCAATCTTGTCCTTTACACCCTCACGGTTGAAACTCATGTCGGAGATGAGGCCCAGCATGTTTGAATGGTAACGGCGATAGAGGTCTTTGGCTTCTTCGTAGTTCCTGGCAAGCAAAATCTTTGGCCGACCGCGCATACGCAACATCTGTTGGTGGGCATTGAGAGCTTCCGTGGCGAAATTGCGGGATTGTTCCAGCACAAATTTATACACGTTGGGAAGGATGGACGAATAGAAGCGTATGGAGTCTTCTACCACTAGAATAACCCTGACGCCCACCGACTCAATGTCAGCATCAGCGTTCATCTTGTCTTCAATCAGTTTGATGATGGCCAGCAGCAAGTCGGTGTTGCCCAACCAACTGAATACGTAATCCACGGCGGACAAATCGGCGTTGGCCATAAATTTAGAGACTTCGCGGGAGAATGGCGTCAACGCCACGATAGGAATGTCGGGGAGGATGCCCTTAATGGTTTTTGCCGTATCGAAATGAATATGCTTCATATCCCCTGGCATGAGGATGATCAGCTCATAATTGTTTTTCTCGAGGGCTTCCAAGGCTTCCTGCTCATCAGATACCTGGGTGAAGCGGGGTGGGTACCGTAGGTTGAGCGACACGTATTCGTTGAAGATCTGTTCATCGACACGTCCGTCGTCCTCTAATATGAATGCATCGTATTTGCTGGCTATCAGCAAGATATTGTAGATGCGCTTGGTCATCAAATTGGCAAAGGACGTGTCCTTGAAGTAGAATTTACTGAAGGCGTGAGTCTGGTTCATGCTGGCTGTTTTAATCCCAACAAAAATAACCATTAATTCTTGCTCGTTGCCCCTAAAGTGGTTAAATTTGAGTGGCGCAATAGCGTCAAACAGCCTGTCGGTCGGGAGCAATCACAGGACCGGGCTAACAAAAAAACTTCGTATGGATATTAATCAATTCATGAGCAAGCTGGAAGCCAGGCATCCGGGGGAGACCGAATACCTGCAAGCCGTTAAAGAAGTGTTGTATAGTGTTGCCGATACCTACAACCAACACCCGGAGTTTGAAAAAAACAGTCTGTTGGAACGCATGGTCGAGCCAGATCGTATTTTTACCTTCAAGGTACCCTGGGTAGACGATGCTGGGAAGATTCAAGTCAATATCGGCTACCGTGTACAGTTTAACAACGCCATTGGCCCTTATAAAGGCGGCCTTCGTTTTCATGCTTCCGTCAACTTATCCATTCTCAAATTTTTAGGTTTTGAACAAACGTTTAAGAATGCCTTGACCACCCTGCCTATGGGGGGCGCTAAAGGAGGCTCTGACTTCAGTCCAAGAGGCAAGTCTGATGGGGAAATTCAACGTTTCTGCCACAATTTTATGCTTGAACTGTGGCGCAACATAGGGCCTGAAACCGATGTCCCTGCCGGCGATATTGGGGTGGGAGCCAGAGAAATCGGCTACTTGTTTGCGATGTATAAAAAATTAGCCAGAGAAAACACGGGCGTGCTCACCGGCAAGGGGCTGGAATACGGAGGCTCCCTGGTCAGGCCTGAAGCTACAGGTTACGGCGGCTTATACTTTGTCAGGCAGATGCTGGCCAATCAAGGCCTAGGCATCGAAGGCAAAACTATTGCTATTTCCGGTTTTGGCAACGTGGCCTGGGGTGCAGCGTCCAAGGCAACAGAGTTGGGCGCCAGAGTCGTTACATTGTCTGGCCCCGACGGCTATGTGTACGACAAGGACGGACTAACTCCCGAGAAGATAGACTACATGCTTGAGCTAAGGGCCACTAACAACGATGTGATCGAGCCTTTTGCGGCTAAATTCGGCGCCGTCTTTTATCCAGGTAAACGGCCATGGGAACAAAAGGTTGATATTGCCCTGCCTTGCGCTACTCAGAATGAACTCAATCTGGAGGATGCCAGGCATTTGATTGCCAATAAGGTGCTCTGTGTGGGTGAAATTTCCAACATGGGTTGTACCCCTGAAGCCATCGAGGCGTTTATTAAAGCCAGGGTGCTTTATGGCCCTGGAAAGGCCGTCAATGCCGGAGGCGTAGCTACCTCTGGGTTGGAAATGACCCAAAATGCCATGCATCTCTCCTGGCCAGCCGAAGAAGTCGATAGCCGTCTGCGCCAAATCATGTCCAGTATACACGATCAATGCGTTCGCTTTGGCCGTGAGGAGGATGGCTACATCAACTACATGAAGGGCGCCAATGTGGCCGGTTTTATGAAAGTGGCCAAAGCCATGTTAGACCAAGGTTACCTTGCTTGATGCCAATACGATGCCGCCGATGTCTTTGAACGACACCAACGCTGCCTGGTCGCATATGATGCCGGCCGGTGCGGCGTTGGTGCCTACTCCGGAGGAGGCGGCCTTTATCGCCGAACATTTATCCGATGACCCATCGCGCCTGGCGCTCACATTGGGTAACACCTCAGCTGTGAAACCAAACGGGACGAATGGGTCGAAGCCAGCCATTCGGGCTCAAGTGGTACTGAGACAGGTGCAAGGTTATCAAATCATGCGACGCAAGGTTCCATCCTGGGCTTCTACGTCCGGTTTGTGCTTTCCCCATCATTTATCGTTGGAGCAATGCTCTTCTGAAGCAACCGCCAGGTATAAAGCCTCGCTGATGGGTCCATCGAGACGTATGGCCGACCTTACCGGTGGGTTAGGAGTTGATCTGGCCTTCATGGCCGTCAATCTCGAGTCTGCCTTGTATCTGGAACGTCAGCCTGAGTTGGCTGCCATTGTTCAGCATAACTACAAACAGTTGGGCCTGCATCACATCGTGGTGCGTGTAGGTGAAGCCGAAACGGCCTTATCGCATCTTGAGAAAGATGCGCTCGATTTGATCTATCTAGACCCGACCAGACGTGGTCAAGGTGGGGGTAAAGTGGTTGCGCTGGCCGATTGTGAGCCCGATGTAAACAAACTCATGCCCATCTTGTTCGACAAAGCACCGGTGTTGTTGTTCAAGCTCTCTCCCATGCTCGATATTACGCAGGCTTTGAGAGAACTACCACAAACACACGAGGTGCACGTTGTTGCTGTCGACAATGAATGCAAGGAACTGCTGTTTCTACTTAAGCGTGGCGATCCCCCCACTGATGTCACGCTGACCTGTGTCAACCTCAAGACGGGAGGAGCCCAGGAAGAACTGTTGTCCGTGAGTCGACAAGTGGCCCTTGATAGCCAACCGGTGTTTCAGGCAACGCCTGGTCGTTACCTATACGAGCCCAATGTTTCCTTACTCAAGGCTGGCCTCTTTGATTACGTAACCACCGTTTTCCCCGTCTTCAAGTTGCATCCCAACAGCCACCTTTATACGGCTGACACGTGGTTGCCTGATTTCCCAGGTAGGGGATTTGAGGTTGTAGGGTGGTCACCTTATCATCCTAAAAAAGTGAAACAAGCCTGGCCTGAGCTGGTCAAGGCCAACTTGAGTTGCCGGCATTTTCCCGAGCATGTGGATCTGGTGCGTAAGCGCTTGAAATTGAGTGATGGAGGAGATGATTATCTGTTTGCCACCACGCTGTTGGATGCCAGCAGGGTCATTGTTAGAACGAAAAAAGTGCGCTAAAAAAAATATTTTCCAATAAAAATAGTATCTATTGGAATATATAGTGAAGCGTTGTATGTTTGTGTACGTTTTTCAACCAATAATCTAACAACAAAGTAAACGTACCTATGAGACTTTTCAAATATGCCCTGTTTGCGCTTTTCCTGGTTTTTTCCCTGGGTGCAACAGCCCAGCGGGGGACCATCAAAGGGCGCGTATACAATGCCAAGACTAATGAGCCCGTGGAATTCAGCACGGTGTCCATTCAAGGCACAACCATCGGCTCGACTACCGACTTGGATGGTAATTATATATTCACCGGTATTCAACCCGGTTTCGTCCGGGTGGTCGTCACCCTCCTGGGATACGAGACAGCTGTGTCTCCGGAAATCCAGGTACAAGGCAATCAGACCGTTTTTGTCGATATCCCCTTGGTTGAGAAGGAAACGGCCCTACGAGAAATGACCGTGACCAAAATCCTCGACCTGAAGAAACTCGATAGTCCTTTATCCTTGTTGACAGTAGGCGTTCAAGACCTCGAAAAAAGTGCAGGGGTAAACAGGGATGTGTCCAAAGTGGTCCAAACCCTGCCCGGCGTCGGAGCAACCAACCCGCAGCGCAACGACTTGATCGTGCGTGGTGGTGGTCCCTCTGAAAATGTGTTTTACCTGGATGGGGTTGAAATCCCCGTTATCAACCACTTTGCCACTCAGGGATCGTCCGGAGGCGTGGTGGGTATCGTCAACGCCAACTTCGTGCAGGAAATCAATTTCTATACCGGTGCTTTTCCGGCCAGCCGGGGTAACGCCTTGAGCTCAGTAATGGACATCAAACAGCGGGATGGGAGCAAAGACAGGGTGCAGACCAATCTGACCCTGGGGGCTTCCGATGCCGGTGTGACGGTCGATGGGCCCATCGGTGAAAAGACCACCTTTATCGCTTCAGCCCGTCAATCGTACCTGCAGTTTTTGTTCGACGTGATTGGGTTGCCTTTCCTGCCCACTTATACGGACTTTCAACTCAAGACAAAAACCAAGCTCACGCCCAAGGATGAATTGACCTTCATCGGGCTGGGGGCCATCGACGATATGGTGCTCAACACTTCCCTTGACAATCCCACTGAAAGTCAGCGTTATCTGTTGGCCTACTTGCCCGTTTTCCAACAGTGGAACTATACCGTGGGTGCCGTGTACAAGCACTTCTCCGAGTCACACTTCGACACCTGGGTGCTGAGTCGCAACATGCTGCGCAACGGGAATTTTAAGTATGCCAATAACGATGAGACGCAACCCAAAACCCAGGACTACCTCTCTGATGAGGCTGAAAACAAACTGCGCTTCGAACGCAGCTACCCCGACCTGCCCGTCCGCGTTCTTTTTGGTGCCGGGTTGAATTATGCGCATTACACCAACGACACCTACCGCCAAATACTGGTTAATGGTTCAGCGGTTGACCTGAATTATTTCACCGATCTTGACCTTTTGTCCTACCAGGCCTTTGCTCAATTCTCAGATGATTTTCTGGACGAACGCCTCAACCTTTCGCTGGGTTTAAGCCTGAGTGGCAATACATACAATACCCCCATGGCCAATCCGTTGAGCCAGTTCTCGCCCCGCCTGTCGGCTTCATACCGTTTGGGTGAAGTCTGGAGGCTGAACGCCAACGTTGGTCGGTACGTCATGCGACCTTCGTATACCAGCTTGGGTTTCAGGAATCAAAGTGGTAACCTGGTCAATCAGAACGATCAAGTACGCTACACGGGTTCCAATCAAGTGGTGGCTGGCGTCGAAGTGGAGCCGTTGGAAAAGACCCGTTTCACGGTAGAAGGCTTTCTTAAGCAGTACGATCATTACGCCATGTCAGTGGCCGAAGGCATCAGTATGGCCAGCAAGGGCACGGATTACGGACAAGTAGGCGACGAGGCTATAGTCTCCAATGGCAAGGGTAGGGCTTACGGTCTAGAAGTGTTGGCGAAGATTATGGAACGCAAAGGGGTCAACCTGACAGCCACCTATACCCTGTTCAAGAGCGAATTTACCGACGCAGCCGGCACCTACAGGCCCTCTGCCTGGGATACGCGGCATTTGGTCAACCTACTGGGTAGCGTAAAGTTTGCCAAGAGTTGGGAGGTGGCAGCCCGTTGGCGTCTGGTCGGTGGCGCGCCCTATACCCCCATCGATATGGCTCTGTCGAGTAGCAAGGAAGCCTGGGATATCCGCAACCAACCGTTTTTGGACTACGCGAACTACAACGGCAATCGCCTCAAAGGTTCCAACATACTGGACTTGAGGATAGACAAAGAGTTTTATTTTAAGAAGTGGATGCTGGGCCTGTATGTCGACGTGCAAAACGTGTATGCCTACAAGACGGCCACCACGCCGATTTATACCAATCTCGATCAGGCCGGCAATCCGGTGATTGATTCCACGGATCCCAACAAGTATGTCTTGCGTGAGGTGGAAAGTTTGAACGGAACAGTGTTGCCTACCCTTGGTCTTATGGTCAAATTTTAATCCCTTACGACAATGAATACAGTTCGAATGATTAGCGTAATGCTGTTTTCCGTGGTGCTGTCGCTTGGGGCTTCAGCCAAAAAGAAAGCCGAAACCTTCGACGTTTATGAATATGGTACTCAACGACAGGGTACAACCTTGACGGTGACCTTTGAAAAAGGCCGCTTCCACAACCATCCGCTTTTTGCTGTTTGGTTGGCCGATGAGCAAGGCCAGTTTATTGAAACCCTCTACGTGTCTGAAAGCATTGGTAAAGGTGTTTTCCCCAGGGCCGACCGCAAGAAGGGAGCCTGGATGGCAGGTCCCATTCAACGTCCGGCTGCTTTACCCTATTGGGCCCACCAACGGGGTATTATCAATGAATTTGGCACCTACAATCCTACGCCGGCCAAACCTGAGGTCGATGGCGTGACGGGCGCTACGCCCGGCAGCCATTTTGTGATGCGACTCACCACCACACAGCCGCTCAAAGGACGGTACCGTCTGATGCTGGAACTCAACCAGTCCTGGGACTGGAACGAATTCTGGTACAATGACAAGTTTCCGAATGATGCTGAGTACAAGACCTCCAGTCAGCCGGCCTTGGTCTATCAAGTCGTCTTTGACACGGCTTGTCCTGATAAAACATATGCCTTTAAACCTGTTGGGCACAGCCATTACGCGGGCAAGGACGGCAGTTTGACGCCCGACTTGAGCACATTGACGACGGCCCTGCGTATTGCCAAGAGTATTACGTTGCAGGTGCCTTGAGGCATAGTAAATAGAATGGAGGAGAGGCAGTGTCAGGTGGTTGATGCTGCCTCTTCATTGTTTATTTAACCTTCGATGGGTTTTTGGTCAGGTAGTCTTTCCAGCTGGTGTATGGCTTTTCCAGGCTGGGTCGGTTGGTCTGCAGGAAATGGCAATAGGCAGCAGCCAATCCATCGGTCGCGTCCAATTGGGGCAGCATGTTTGCTTCCGGTATATGCAGGATGCGTTTGAGCATGTCGGCCACCTGTTCCTTGGAGGCTCTACCGTTGCCGGTGATGGCCTGTTTGATGCGTAGTGGGGCGTATTCAAAGATGGGAATGTCCCTGGTCAATGCCGCGGCGATGGCTGTACCTTGTGCGCGGCCGAGTTTCAGCATGGATTGCACGTTTTTTCCATAAAAAGGCGCTTCAATGGCCAGTTCGTCAGGTAGGAACTCCTCGATAAGCGAGAGCGTGCGGTTGAAAATTTTCAGCAGTCGCAGGTAATGATCCTCGTAGCGGTTGAGCTCCAATACCCCAATGGCCAGCAAGTGAGGCTGGTTGTTTTCCACTTTGATCAGGCCATAGCCCATGATGGTGGTGCCGGGGTCTATGCCCAGGATGATGCGTTCTTTGATGAACGTGGGTTTTTTGGCGACCGGCGTCATGCTTACTAGGGTTAGAGTGGCTGTTGTTCCATCAAGGTGGTGAAGCCGAGGATTTCTTCCTTGAAGACTTGCCCCATGCTGTGCTGCAAGGTTTTGCCGGTGGCTTCAAACCAGGTTTCCAACGTATCCAGATCGGCCACTTCAAACTGTAGGGCGTAATGCTTGGTTTCAGGCTCCTCTTCGACCAATAATTGGAACAACTTTGGGTTGACCAATAGGCCGGAGTGGGTCACGGCGGGTATGTAGGTGGTTTTCAACCATTCAGTCCAATTGGACTCGCTTTGAGCGGCCACATGGTAGGTCGTATTGACGAGTAGCATTGATTATTTTGGATTATCTGTGAAAAATCTTCCTCGCAAAGATAGTAAAATTAAAAATCTTCATGTATCTTTGCACCCGCTTAAACGCTCTTGGGGTATTAGCTCATCTGGCTAGAGCGCGACACTGGCAGTGTCGAGGTGAGCGGTTCGAGTCCGCTATACTCCACATTAAGATGGCATCCTTTATAAGGTTGCCATCTTTTTTTGGTGCGCCACGCATGACGCATCACTAGACGGTGAAAGTCCGTTATGGGGGCTGGCAGTTGCCAACCATTAGCCAAGAGCAAGGGTGTCCATCGCGAGGTGGAATCTGAAGGAAGCTGGCGGC
>JAAYBL010000226.1 GCA_012718945.1 Bacteroidales bacterium | reverse complement strand
GCCTTTTGCCTTGACCATCATGCAAAAAGAAACAGGGTCTGCCTTGGTCTTCTTATCCTTTATGCTGATGATGTACAGGGAGGGTATGCCCGGTATCATTCTATTCCTGGCCGTATGCCTGGTCAGCTTTTTTATCATCGGTATCAGGTTGGGAGAAGTCTTTTGGTTTGGCACCACTTCTGTGGGACAATTCTCAGTGTTGCTCCTGGTGCTCATTGTGGTTTGTGGGATGCTTCTAAGCTACCGCAAAGACGTGAAACTGGTCAAGATTATCGTATTGGGCAATACAGTACCGTTGTTAATAGGACTTTTGATCAATGTATTTGGCTGGATTCATTTCAATCTCTGTCTACTTCAGTTGGCCTTGTTGGGATTAACAGTGGCCCTTTTATTGGTGAACAGCCTTGTTCGTCGCACCTCCATCTACCTTCTCATCGGCCTTTTTGTCCTGGGTTCGGCTGGATTCTTGTACGCGACAGACTACGTGTTTGACAATGTGTTGGAACCCCATCATCAACAGCGAACAAAGGTGTTCCTTGGTATGGAACAGGACCTGGGAGGTGCTGGTTACAACGTCAATCAATCAAAGATTGCCATTGGTTCCGGCGGCTTTTTGGGCAAAGGTTTTTTGAATGGAACGCAAACCAAACTCAAGTATGTACCTGAACAGGATACCGACTTTATTTTCTGTACGGTGGGTGAAGAACAGGGTTTTGTAGGGTCCGTTGTGGTGCTGAGCTTGTACTTTTTCCTGCTGATACGGCTCATTATCATGGCTGAACGGCAACGATCACCCTTCTCACGAATTTACGGTTACAGCGTGGTGAGTGTCTTCTTTTTCCACTTCATCATCAATATCGGGATGGTGTTGGGTCTGGTGCCTGTTATCGGTATTCCCTTGCCTTTCCTTAGTTATGGAGGGTCTTCGCTCTGGGCGTTTACCATCCTGCTCTTCATTTTCATTCGGTTGGACGCTGACAGGTCCATGCACGGATAGGCTGTTTTTACCGACAGCGAGAGGCGGTTGAGGTCTTCTTAGTCCTTATATATACGTAAGCCAAGGTCGGACAACCCTGTCAGTAAACTGTCCCGCAAGCCGTGCACAATTTCCACCTTAAACAACCTGAGACTGTCATCGGGCGCAAAAGTCAGATCGGGCAGTTTGTAGGAGATGGTGTAAAGCGATCCCCAACCAGCACCAAGCCATGTGCCATCAGGCTCAGCCAGTGTCCAGTTGATGGAGTCGGACGTAGCAAGGCTATCTCCTGTTGTCGTAGTAATGTAAAGCCACAGGTTTTGGTATGGATAAGCGTTGGTGTGCCTGAGCGTGAGTTCTCCATGCAAGGAGAGGGGTGCTGATGAACCCAAACTATCGGAGAAGCACAGGGTGTCGTTCATATCCCAACCTTGAGGGCCAAAAACGTCAGAATCGTGGTAGACGCTGTTGGGTTGACAGCTGACCAAGAGGCCAAGGCAGGCCAGGCCAACCATGGCCAGGCTGCTTTTGAGTACTGTGGAAAGCTGTCCCTTTATCATGGTTGTTCAGTCCCTTCTGAAGGATTCCGTTTGGGTTTCTCAAAACGAGGTTTGTCAGGACGCGGTTTGTTACCCTGTTGAGGTTTACTCCCTTGTTGAGGCCTGTTTCCCTGTTGAGCCTTGTTCCCTTGCTGTGGCCGGTTCCCCTGTTGGGCTCGATTCCCCTGCTGAGGCTTGTTGTCCTGCTGAGGTCTGTTGTCCTGTTCCGAAGGCTCATTATTATCGGAAGCGTTGTCGGTTTGTGAGGGCCTGTTTCGCTTGTCCTTGAATTTTTTATTCTTGTTCTTTTTGGAACGGTCGAAGCGGTCGAGTCCATCTTCAGACAGGATGTCTCCAAAATCGTTTTTTTCCTTGATTTCCACGATTTCAGAAAGGCTTTCAACCTTGATTCCCTTGCGGTTGAGTTGAATGATTTGTTTAACCCTTTCCACGGGCAAGGTGACCTCGTTGGCCGGAAAGTCCTTACTGGTGGAATACATCATGGTGCGTTTCAGGATGTCTGTTTTAAACAAGTAATAGGTACATTCCTTGGTCTCCAGGGTGATGTCCCGTGAAGGCAGGTCTCTGGATGATTCGACGTAGGTGTCGATTTCATAGTTGAGACAACATTTTAGCTTGGCACATTGACCGGCCAATTTCTGAGGGTTCATGGACAGATCCTGGTAGCGCGCTGAACTGGTGGATACGGAGACAAAGTTGGTCATCCAGGAGGAACAGCAGAGCTCACGACCACAGGGGCCTACACCACCGATGCGACCAGCTTCCTGCCTGGCACCGATTTGTTTCATTTCGATGCGAATCTTGAAAGTGTCGGCCAGGACACGGATGAGTTGACGAAAGTCGACCCTGTCATCGGCTATGTAGTAAAAGATGGCCTTATTGCCATCTCCCTGGTATTCGACATCGCCGATCTTCATGTTGAGCTTCAGGTCTTCAGCGATTTTCCGCGATTTGAGCATGGTCTCGTGCTCCAAAGCCTTGGCTTCGGCGAACTTTTCCATATCGACAGGTCTGGCTTTACGGTACACCCTCCGTACTTCCTGGTGGTCAATACGGTAGTTGTTTTTCTTCATTTGTTTCAAGACCAAGGCCCCCATCAGTGTAACCTCTCCGATGTCGTGACCCGGGCTTGACTCGACAGCAACAATATCCCCTTTTTCAATGGGCAGTTTGTTGCTATTCAAGTAGTAGCCTTTACGTGTGTTTTTGAATTGCACTTCTACCCAATCAGTATGGTGCTGGGCCTCAGGCAGGTCACAGAGCCAGTCAAAGGTATTGAGCTTTTTAAGTTTTTGAGCGCAGCAGCCTTTCTTTGAACTGCAGCAGGGGAATTTATCGTTGGTATTGTCCATTGTTTTTGTCTTTCAGTGAGCGCATTGTGGGCAAAAGTAAGGAATTTTTCACAGACTAATAAGCCACCTTATCGTTTGAACAGAAGGATGCTTTGTAAAACCAGGTCGAAAAAGACGAGTCTGGCGTTTACATTGCCCTCAATATGACGCTCAGCCAGTTCCAATTCATTCATGAAGGCCATGATGTTGTTGTGGTTGATGAAAGGGGAGAACCGTTCTGAAAAGGCGCGCTCAGCCTTGTTCAAGTAGGAGAGTTCTTCCTGTTTCAAATTGAGGATGAAACTTTCACGCACCAGGCGTTGGGCATAAGACAGGTAGTGTTTTTCCTTTTCCCTGCCGATTTTTGCCATCTCTTCCGCCCATAATTTGAGATCCTTGAGGCTCCGTTGTTTTTCGAGCTTTTTATCGGGAGTGAAGTTGGCAATAGTGTATACGCCACGCATACAGCGGATGAATTGTTGCAGAAACCACGCTTGTTCTTCGTTGGTTTGCCCGTATTCCAAGGCCTTCAGGTAACTGCCCCCTGCCATGCGACTGGCATCGATAACGGTTTGTTCGTCAAACGAAGTCCGGCTGCGCAAGGCTTTGGTCAGGTCTTCGGTGTCAATGCCTTTCACCCGTATCAATTGGGTGCGTGAACGGATGGTGGCCAGCAGGGCATCGCTGTGTTCGGTAACGAGCAAGAAGACCGTGCGGGTAGGTGGTTCTTCCAGCAGCTTCAATAGTTTATTACTGCAGGTTTCGTTCATCTTTTCCGGCAACCAAATAATCATGACCTTGTGGGTCGATTCGTAGGCCTTGAAGTTCAGTTTGCGGATGATCTCATCGCTTTCTTCAGCGTAGATCATGCCCTGGGAGTTGTCGGCCTTGATGCTGCTCATCCATTGTTGGTAGCTGAAATAGCCGGCTTCTTCGAGCATCAGGTTACGCCACTGGGGTAAAAAGTCATCGCACACCCATTTTTTGTTGCTGTTGGGTTTGAAAATGGGGAAGACAAAATGGGTGTCGGGGTGAACCAACTTGTCGAATTGCTTGCAGGCGGCACAATGGCCGCACGCATCATCCTTACCCTTGTCGGTACAAGCGATGTAGCGGGCATAAGCGATAGCCAACGGTAGACTGCCACTGCCTGAAGTGCCTGTGATTAACTGGGCATGAGGAAGTTGGCCATCGTTCACTGTTTTGATGAATTGGCGTTTCAACATGTCCTGGCCTATGACGTCGCGGAAGTACATGGTTACGATTGTTTGTGTAAGGGGAGGGTTGCCAATTGGTTCATCACGGTGTCGCAAACAGCCTTGAACGCCGCTTTGTTTGATGGATGCAGGCTGTTAACAGAGGGCGATTCCATTTTCAGAGGATTGATTGGGCGCCCGTTCAAGTGTACCCTGAAATCTAGGTGGGGGCCTGTGGAGAGTCCCGTGGAACCAACGTAACCAATGCGTTGGCCTTGTTCCACCTTGGCGCCTTTTCGAATGCCGTTAGCGAAGCGTGACAGGTGCATATAGGTCGAAGTGTAGGCGCCATTGTGCTTTATCTTAACGTAATTACCACCACCGCGTTCATAACCGGCGGCCAGGACGGTGCCACTTCCGATGCTGACGACCGGTGTGCCTGAAAGGGCTGCGTAATCGACACCGTGATGGGGGCGGCTGATACGCAGGATGGGGTGACGGCGGCTGTTGGTGAAACGGGAACTGATGCGGGAATATCGTAGTGGGGCCTTTAGAAAGGCTTTTCGTAAATTCTTCCCGTTTTCGTCGAAATACTCGATGAAACTGTCCTGTTCAAAGGGAATGGCGTAGTAGGGATGCCCGTTGTGGGTGAAGACGGCACCGTGTATTTGCCCGATGTCGAGTGATACAGAATCGTCAACAACCAATTCGTCGTAGATGATTTTATATTGATCGCCCTCCTGGATGCCGAAGAAATCAATCTGCCAGGCGTAGAGATCGGCGATGCGGTAACACAGGGCTGGATTGTGCCCGTTTTTTTTGATATTGTTCCATAAAGACTCCAGAATGGCCCCTTCTGTGGTACGTTTAATGGTTTTGATGGGCTTTTGTTTAAGGTAGACGGCGACGGTATCTGTCACATCGAACACCACAAAATCGGTCGTGTTTCGGCCATAGATCAAGTACCTCAATTTTGACAGGGTGTCATCGGTGAAAAAGGCGAAATAGGGCTGGCCTGCCCTCATCCTGCGTGGATCGAAGATATCTTGGGATGCGTCGATGGCTTTTTCAATCAAGGTTTGTGATACATCATACTGACCGAACAGGTTGGATACCGTCGATCCTGATGTCAGGCAGCCTTCAACCATGGTCAGGGTATCTACCCTCAGACCAAGGAAACGGGTGCCTTCTTCGGCGATGTTGCAGTCGAGTTGGGCTTCTTCCCTGTTTGCTCTGAACAGAAATAGGAGTGCAAGCCCCAGAAGTATGACCAGGCTTGCAATTAATGGGTAACGGTGTTTCTTTGTGAGGGGCATGTTTTGTCTGACGTCTTGCAAAGATAAAAAAATTGGGCCTACCTGCCCGAACTTTTCAGCCCCCCTGTCTTTTTTTACTAAAAATTAGATACCTTTGTCGGCTCAATATCGACCTTACGGAGAGTTGCCAGAGTGGTCGATCGGGGCAGACTCGAAATCTGTTGTACCCTTCGGGGTACCGGGGGTTCGAATCCCTCACTCTCCGCCAAGCATCAGAGCAAAATCAAGAAAATCCCTGTAAATTAGACGTTTACAGGGATTTTTGTTTTAGGGGACATTGCAAAAAATAGCGTTTTAAGGCACTTTTCACGTACAAATTCGGGGACAGTTACTGAAAGCCGGAAATTGTCCCCGAATTAGAGCTACAAGGTTCTTATTCAGCGATTTGTAATATTTTGCATAGCCCTGGTTTCGCCAGCATTTCATACTTTTGAAACATCAATTAAAATCGTAAAAGTATGAAGAGAATGACATTCAAAATCTTGTTTGTTGCCAAACAATCAAGGAGTACAAAAACAGGTGAAATTCCAGTATTACTGCGGGTTACCGTTAATGGTCAACGTTGCGAGACATCAATAGCTCTCAGAGTGAAGCCCGAAAAATGGAACGCAGTTGCCGAAAGGGTAATCGGGGACAGTCGGGAAGACCAAGAGTTAAACTTCCGTTTGGACACCATCCGTATGCGGATTATGCAGATTTATCGCGAGATGGAATTTGACAATGTTGAAATCAACGCTAAAAAAATCATCGATCAGTATTTAGGTAGAAACGAGAAACCGGCGATCATGTTACTGGATGTTTTCCGGGAACACAATGAGCGTTGCCACAAGCTTGCCGGAAAGGATATGGCTCCGGCTACAGTTGAGCGTTACGAAACATCCCTGAAGCACACAGCGAATTTTATGCAGTTCAGTTACGGCAAGGAGGACATTCCTATTACTGACGTAAATCACAAATTCATTAAGGATTACGAATTTTATCTAAAAACGGAGCGGAACTGTTCACACAATTCGGCAACGAAATACCTGAAGAATTTCAAGAAAATTATCCGTATCGCTCTTGCCAATGAGTATATCACGAAAGACCCGTTTGTCAATATCCGATTTACGCTGGACGAAGTGGAACGCGATTTTCTGGAAGATTCCGAGATACAAAGGATCATCGACAAACCGATTACTATTGAAAGGCTGGCCAATGTCCGGGATGTTTTTGTCTTTCAGTGTTTCACCGGACTTAGTTATTCCGATGTAAAGGGTTTGAAGCAAGAGCATATCGCTACGGATAATAACGGCAAACTGTGGATTCGTAAAAAACGGCAGAAAACCAATAATATGTGTAATATTCCATTGTTGGATGTTTCTCAACAGATTTTAGAACGATATAAAACTCATCCAGAATGTATTCGTAAGGGAATATTGCTTCCGGTTCCATGCAATCAAAAACTCAATGCCTATTTGAAGGAACTGGCTGATATATGCGGGATTGAGAAGCAAATCTCGTCGCACACAGGACGCCACAGCTATGCCACATCGGTATGCCTGGCTAACGGTGTTAGTATAGAGAATGTGGCAAAAATGTTAGGTCATTCCGATACGAAGATGACCCGCCATTATGCGAAGGTGTTGGATAAAAGCATTATGCGTGATATGGAACAGGTGAACGGCAAATTCTCAATTGGGTAAATATGGACTTATTATAGGCAGGCTTTCTTTATTATTGGAAAGCCTGCTATTTTTTATTGTTCCTCTTTCATCCGGTCACAAATATAAAAGCAGGGAATAAAATGCCAAGACTGAACCCTTCGGGTATTTTGCCAAATCTTCCTTTCTCGCTGGGGCTCGAAAGCGTATTTACCAAAATAGTCCTGTCTGATTTATTCTCCTGCTCTTCGGGAGTGTTTACCGGTTGAAAAAGGAAAACAATATTGGAGGAGGTGTTGGCGTCTATCCGTGCAAATACCTACCTGAACATGCCTTTGTAGCCTTCCTCCAGCATCTTTTGAATATCAGATTCCCTGTACAGTATTTTCCCACCCAACTGGATATAAGGGATTTGACCGCCACTGCGATAGTCCTGGAGGCTTCGCCGACTGATTTTAAGCCGCTGTGAAACCTCTTTGTCTGTCAGAAAACGTTCGCCGCCTAAAGTGGGACGATAATTCCGGGTAACATTTTCGATGCTGTCCAGCATCCGTTCAATGGACTGAAAGAATCCTCTGATCCTTTCGTTGTCTCTGGTGATAATCTCATTACTCATAATTATTTGAATTTTAAATGGTTTATAACTTTTTCCACATCTTCCGGCTTGTAATACATCTTGTGATTGATCTGGGTATAGGCTAACGTTCCGTTATCCCGATAGGTTTGGAGTGTTCGTTTCGAGATGTTAAGTATCTGACACACATCCTGATTGTCGAGCCAGCGTTGCAGACTTTTGTCCGGGCTTTCGCACAGGGTTTCCACTTTCCGGGTAAAGGCTTCGAAGCGGTTCATCATTGCCTCGAATGTTTGGGCTTCAATGTTTACGATTTCCATTTTTTCTTATTTTTTAGAATTAATAATTTCGTTTGAATCCCAAATATATATACAAAAAATCGAGTAAATAGCAAAGAATCAGGTAGTGGCAGCTTGTGTCTGGGGTAAAGAGACAAAATTGCGCGCATTTTCTGTAGTTATACAAAAACAGCTTCCGGTTTTCACCGAAAGCTGTCCAACTGGCAAGCCGGATTTCATTCCCGTATAAACTTTCGATACTCTTCATTTTTGATGGAATCGTAAGGAGCATTCCCCTCCGCCTGCTCAAAGGCTAAGAGTATGCGTTCCTGTGCTCGGGGTATCCGGGTAATTACCTGTTTAAAAAGATCAGTATCGCAAAGTTCGAAAGCCGTTTTTACAGCTGCTTCCTTTACTTCGCTATCAACTGATTTTCCCGCAACCAAACGCCCCAGCCTTTCAATCTCCTCATAAGGAGTCCCCGAACTGTACTGATCCATCAGTCGCGCTCTGGCAATGGCTGCAACAAAATTTTTCTCTGTCAGTTCTTCGAGTAGTTTCTTGCTCACTAATGAGCGGGCGACCTTGACACGCAGTTCGTAAGTGCGATTCTCCATATACTGCGAAACTTTTTTAGATCGTTGGGATATGGATGTGGTTAGCTTCCTGAACTGTTTAACCACTTGCCCCCAAGTAACATCGTAGATTCTCTTCAACATCCTGCGGTGCATATTGCCGAATGCTCTGCGCAGGGGATCGCTCAGGAGCATCCCCGCCCAAAGCCACAGGCTTACCAATACATAGATTTTTATAAATACCTCTTCCATTATTCTGTCGGGTTTATGTTGTTCGTCCGATAAATAAGGTCTATCTCTTCCTTGAACGTATCCAGATGGTTCAGGATAATATTCTCCACATAGCTGCTGATGGTCGCTTTCGATTCGTCCATCAGGTGGACAATCCGCATCAACCGCCGATGGGTGGTGGCGGTAATGTATAACGGTTTGCGGTGCGTAAAATCTATCCGGTTGAAGAACAGACTTTGATAGTCGGCCTGTGGTTTACGCTTGCGCTTCTCGGACGGCTTTGTCTGCGGCTCAGAGGATTTTACCGTTGATTCCATCACTTTTGTAGGCTCAATAGTCTGTCCGGTTATTTTCGTTTCTATTACAGTTTCCGTTTCCATAGATGCGGGAGCATCCGCTACCACGCCTACAGGTGCTACCTCTTTTTCTTCCTGCGTTAGTTTTTCCACAGGTTTTTCTAATGGTACACCCTCGTGTACCATCGAACGAAGTTTATCGAACTTATTTTCTGTTGCCATTAGATTGTTGCGTTAGGGTGAATAATAGGCTCTATAACGGATAGTGTGGGTAATCAAATTTTAGTTTAGCCGTCAGGAAGTAAATCATGTTGATGTAGTTGTCAATGTTTCTGTAGCCTCTTGCTCTTCTTTTTGCCAATTGAATCTTGCTG
>JAAYBL010000225.1 GCA_012718945.1 Bacteroidales bacterium | reverse complement strand
TGGTAAAAGGCGATGCCGCCTTGTTCCTGGCACTCCCTGTACACGTTTTCGCGTTGGGCCCTGATGGTGGCGTCGTCGCCGTCTGTCCAGTAGGAATGGCCGCAGATGCCTGGCAACAGGTGGTCGAAGCCGCCCAGGTATTCGGCGCGGGAGGCGTTGAAGAATTTCCAGATCTGGTCGGTCTTGTTGGTGGGGTTGATGGACTGGTGCAGGTCTTTGTAGCTGGAGGCTTCGGCCACCAGGATGCGGGTATCGAGGGCGCTGTCGGTGAGGGCCTGGTTGAGGGCGGCCACCAGGGTCTTGATTTCGGTGTTGTTCCAGGGGCAGCCCTCCTGCCCTTTTTCCCATTTGAACTGGGGTTCGTTGACGGGGCTGATGTGGGCGAACGGGAGGCCTTTGGCCTTGAAATGGGCCAGCACGGTGGCCAGGAAGGTGGCGTAGTCGTCGTAACAGTCGGCCTTGAGGTTGGTGCCCTGGTCGGTGCTGGTGTTGTCGCTGTTGGCCCTGCCGTTTTTCGTATAGAAGCGGGGCGGGCTGTTCACAAAGGCCACAAGTTGGTCCACGCCGTAGCTTTTGGCTTTTTGGAGGAACCATTGTTGACCGGCTTGCTTGGTCCAGTTGTAGCTGCCGTCGGCGTTGAGGAAGCCTTCCACCCGGCGTTCGGCTTGTTCGATGTTGCTGGCACTGCCTTGTTCGGCGCTGCCGGCGCCGATGTTGAACCGCCAGCGCGACAGGCCGATGCCTTTGGGCTGCCCGGTGGTGGTCAGGGCCGTTGAAAAGAGTTTCTCGGCAATGGCTTCTTTTTGCGCAGACGACCAGTAGCGGCCCACGTAATCGATGTTCCAGGCATCGGAGGCACCGAAGCCGAGCATAGTCTGGTAGGTCACGGCGGCGTCGATGGTGACCGTAGTGGCGGCCGACAGGGTGCCGGACAGGGTGCCGGACAGGGCAAAAAGGAAAAAAAGGATGGCATCCCTAAAAAAGGATGCCATCCTTTTTTTCTTGAAGCGGGGCAGGATCATTGGCATAGGGTTGGGGTTAGAGGGAGCGGTCCACTTGTTTGACCCCTTTCACTGATTTGATTTTCTTGATCAGGGTGGTCAGTTGGCGGCTGTCGCTGACCATAACGGTGAGCTGGCCTTTGAACAGGCCGTCGTGCGAGTCGATGCTGATGCTGCGCAGGGAGACGGCCGTCTCTTTGGAAATCATCGAAGTGATGTTGGTCACGATGCCGATGTCGTCGTTGCCCACCACCTGCAGGGTGACGGGGTAGTGGGAGCCTTCGGCCTTGCCGGCCCAGCGGGCTTTGACGATGCGGTAACCGAAGCGTTGCATCATCTGGGCGGCGTTGGGGCAGTCGGTGCGGTGGATTTTGATGCCGCCGGTGGTGGCCACGAAGCCGAAGACATCGTCGCCGTAGATGGGGTTGCAGCATTTGGCCAGCTTGTAGTCGATGCCGGTGAGCTGCTGGTCGATGAGCATAACGTCTTCCTTGGTGGACTTGGTCTCCACGTCGGTTTCAACCACAAAGCTCTCGGCTGAGCGGCTTTCGCCGGGGTCGTTGGCGCTGCGTTCGGCTTTTTCAACCTCGAGGTAGAGGTCGATGACGGGGTTGACGTCGAGGCGTTCGGCGCCGATTTCAGCAAAAAAGTCGGTGACCGTCTTGAACTTGAGCTTCTTGATCACTTTCATGAGCAAGCCTTCGTCGTAGTCGATCTTCCGGTTTTTCATACGGCGCTTAAGGTTTTCCTTGCCGAATTCGGCTTCCTTGAGGGCGGCTTCCTTGAGCGTCTGCCTGATTTTGTTGCGGGCTTTGGTGGTGCATACGTAGTTCACCCAGTCCTGTTTGGGGGTCTGGTTGGCGCCTGTCTGGATTTGTACCTGGTCACCGCTTTTCAGGGCGTAGCGGATGGGCACGTTCTTGCCGTCCACCTTGGCGCCGACACATTTATTGCCCAGGTTGGTGTGGATGCTGTAGGCAAAATCGAGCACGGTGGCGCCTTTGGGCAGCTTGTGCACCTCGCCCTTGGGGGTGAACACATAGACTTCGTCGGCGTAGAGGTCCATCTTGAAATCGTCCATGAGCCGCACGGCGTTGGATTCCTGGCTCTCGAGGATTTCCCGGATGCGGGTGAGCATTTCGTCGAGGCCGGATTCGCTGCGGATGCCCTTGTACTTCCAGTGGGCGGCCAGCCCGCGTTCGGCGATTTCGTCCATGCGGCGGGTGCGGATCTGGACTTCGACCCAGCGTCCCTCCTGCCCCATCACCGTGATGTGCAGGGATTCGTAGCCGTTGGACTTGGGAATGGACAGCCAGTCCTTGAGCCTGGCCGTGTTGGGGGTGTACATGTCGGTAATGATGGAGTACACCTGCCAGCAGGCGGCTTTTTCCTCGGCCAGGTCGGTGTCGAGGATGATGCGGATGGCGAAGAGGTCGTAGATGTCCTCAAAGGGGATTTTCTGCTTTTTCAGCTTGTTCCAGATGGAGCTGATGGACTTGGTCCGGCCTTTGATGTCAAACTTCAGGTTGGTGGTTTCTTCGAGGCGTTGGCGCACGGGCTCAATGAAGTCCTTGATGTAGGTTTCCCTGGATGCCTTGGTTTCGTCGAGCTTGCGGGCAATCTCCTGGTAAATACCGCCCTGGAGGTACTTCATGGATAGGTCTTCGAGCTCGGTCTTGATGGCGTAGAGCCCCATGCGGTGAGCCAGGGGCGCGAACAGGTAGGAGGCCTCCCTGGCGATTTTCTCGATGGCGTTTTCGGGGTAATGCTTGAGCACCCGCATGGTATTGAGCCGGTCGGCTATCATGATGAGGATCACGCGGCCGTCCTGGGCGAACGAAAGCAGCAGGTTGCGGAAATTCTC
>JAAYBL010000224.1 GCA_012718945.1 Bacteroidales bacterium | reverse complement strand
TTCTAAAACCGACTTCTATTTTTCTGAATCTTTTCATTAAAAGATGGTCACCGACGGAGTCCTCAAACCAGAGCCTCCCCAATGCAGGCAAATGGATTGGGTATTTGGAGCGTATCCTTATATTGACATTTATCTTGACTGGGAATATGGAAGGTGTCGGATTCCTGTTGGCCGCTAAATCTATTTTCCGTTTTGGAGAATTAAGCAAAGCAAGCGAGATAAAAACGACAGAGTATGTTTTAATTGGAACGTTGGCAAGTTTTACTATCGCAATAATTCTTGGAACTATTCTACTTAAAATTCAATAGCATAGGAATCATGAATTTCAATATCATGAGTAACTTTTCAATGAAGTCTGGATCTTTGCCTTGATTATTTGACGTCAGCGATAAAAAATATATAATCCCGTAAAACCTTGATTTTACGGGATTATTTTAGATTATCGTTCGTCTGTCTTAGACTTTATGCGGAGAGAAAGGGATTCGAACCCCTGGTACCTCGCGGTACAACGGTTTTCAAGACCGCCGCAATCGACCACTCTGCCATCTCTCCAAAAAGAAGGGGGTCTGGTGGGACCCCCTTTGTAGGGTGTTAGCCTAGGTTGCCTTATTCGGCAGCAGGAGCTTCGGGAGCAGCTTCAGCAGCGGGTGCTTCTTCTGCAACAGGAGCGGCAGCAGCGGCTGCTTCTGCAGCGGCTTCAGCCTTGGCGGCAGCTTCAGCAGCCCTCAATTCGGCTTGCTTTTTGGCCAGCTCTTCTTCCTTGGCTTTGTTGTAGGCCTTTTCAGCTTCGAGACGCTTCTTGGCTTCATCGCGGGCAGCGTCTTTGGCGCCTACGCGAACAGCGTTGAGAGCGGTTTCTTTGTTTTGCTTCCAGGCTTCGAATTTCTTCTCGGCTTCTTCCTGGCTGAAGGCGCCTTTTTTAACGCCACCCAGGAGGTGTTTCATCATCAGGACACCTTCTGTTGAAAGAAGGCCTCTAGTGGTGTCGGTGGGTTGAGCACCGGTTTGAACCCAATACAAGGCACGCTCGAAATTCAAATCTATAGTAGCAGGATTCGTGTTGGGGTTGTACGAACCTAATCTTTCAATAAATTTACCATCTCGTGGTGCCCTGCTGTCTGCGACGACAATGTGGTAATACGCGTACCCTTTGCGTCCGTGTCTTTGCAATCTGATTTTAGTTGCCATTTGTTTGAATTAAAAAATGTATAGGTGCTTGTATTAAGCGGCTGCAAAGGTAGGAAATTTTTCCGTTTGACAAAGCATTGCAGCTACTTTTCAAGGTTTTTTTCGTCGGTTTGTCGGGCGTTTGTTGGAACCGTGTGGTTTAAGGCTGTGCAGGTTAGCTGCGTTTGCTCAACAACCAGGCGTCGGCGTGTTGGGGGTGTTCTTCCCTGAACGTATTCAGGAAGGACTCCGCTTCGGCTTTATTGGCGAAGGTGCGCAGGTAGATGCGGGCTCTGTCATTGCCTTCTATAATGTCGGCATGTTCGTAGAGGCCTTTACGGTGTTTATCCAGCCATTGGGTAGCTGTGGCCTTGTCGGCGTGGCTGCTTATGACAATGTAATAGTGTGGCGATACCGTTTTCTTAGCCACTTCCGTTGCTTTGGCTGTGGCTTCGGTGGCTGTTGTGACGTTTGCCTCGTTGTGTTGTACGTTGGTATGTGGTTGCGGTGACCGGTAGGGGAAATAATCAGACGGTCTTGGTCCTGATGTCTCTTCGTCTTGCTGGGGAACAAATCCATGCTTGGTTTGATCCTTTGTGGTGGATTTGTCGGCCGTTTGCCTGGTAAACCCGAAGAGGGAATCGATGTCGTCGGTAGAGGGCTGTTTCCTGCGTTCCCGTGGCGTTTTAGCGTTTACCTTTTGCTCAGTATCCTTTTTAAAGCGTTTATTCTTTGATGGCGTGGACGATGCTATTGTCGACTGGGGCAACGGCATGGTTTCATTGTCGGGAATGAAGGTGTCCTTGAGCGCTGGCTGTGTGGTTACGGCAGTGGAAGCCACCGGTGGTTTCATCATGGATGGACGGCGTTGACCGCTGTCCACGTAGCTGTGGAGCAAGAATGCTTCCTGTGCTTCGTGCTCTTTGAGTTGCCCCACTGGTCTTGATATGAGCAGCATGAGTAGGCAGGCTGCTGCTCCGGTCAGGATTTGTCCAAATGTAATGCTGCTCCTGTTGGATTTGGAGCGCTCTCTGCTGCGCTTGCGGGCTGTAGCGTGTCGTTGCTCAGTGACAGTGGTTTTGCTGCGTTGTTCCAGGGTAGGATAGACGAAAGTGGTCAATCCATAGGATTCGGGACAGTACAGATTGCGGTTGTCTGGTCTGAACGTGAGTTTGCCTTCGGCATTTTTCAACAGCGTACCCAACCGGCCAAAGGCAACGACGCGGCCCTCGTCGAGTAGTTCGTGTAGGCCGGCTACCTTTTCGTGGATGCGTTCAACAGCTGCCTCGAAGGTGAGTTGCTCGTTTTCCATGAAGGATTGTACGAGAATGCCATCGTTGAACGTTAAGCGGCTGTTGAAGGTGATCTCCTTGCCTTTGGGCTGGAAGACCTCACCAGCTTCATCCACACGGCTGTCGGTGTCGTGCAGGACAAAACCACCAAGACCGGGCACGACAATGCAATCGTGCTCGGTTAAAAGGTGTTCAACGTGCTGAAATAGGTCCTTCATGTATAAAGGAGGGAGTTTGCCTTTTTGTGTTAGGCAAATCTACTGCATTTTTTTGACTTCCTCCAAGGTTTTGTCGATTTCTTCCTGGCTGAGTTCGTAATTCTTCAAATCGCCTGCAAGGAAGCTGTCATAGGCTGTCATGTCGATCAGACCGTGGCCGGAGAGGTTGAAGAGGATGGTTTTCTTAGTACCTTCTTCCTTACACTTAAGGGCTTCGCGGATGGTGGCGGCAATGGCATGGGACGATTCG
Source organism: Bacteroidales bacterium (assembly GCA_012718945.1). GTDB lineage: Bacteria > Bacteroidota > Bacteroidia > Bacteroidales > UBA1402 > UBA8389. The sequence continues at coordinate 4,758 of JAAYBL010000224.1, read as the reverse complement.
GGAGCCGGGATGATGCCTTCGGTCTTAGAGAAGAGCAGGGCGGCATCGAAGCTTTCCAATTGCCTGATGTCGGTGGCTTCCATGATCTTATCGTTCATGAGTTGGCTTACAATGGTGCCTGCACCGTGGTAACGAAGTCCGCCTGCGTGGATGTGGGCAGGGGCAAAATTGTGTCCCAGGGTGTACATGTGCAGCAGGGGGGTATAGCCGGCTTCGTCGCCAAAGTCGTAGAGGAATTGGCCTCTGGTCAGTTTGGGACAGGAGGCTGGCTCGGCGGCAATGAAACGGGTTTTGGTGCCTTTGGTAATGGTATCGCGCATGAAGGGGAAGGTGAGTCCGCTGAAGTTGGATCCACCTCCGAAGCAGCCAATCACGATGTCGGGGTATTCGCCGGCCATTTCCATTTGTGTGCGGGCTTCTTCGCCGATCACTGTTTGGTGCAGGGATACGTGGTTGAGGACACTACCGAGTACATAACGGCAATTTTCCGTGGTGGTGGCCAATTCGATGGCTTCGGAAATGGCGGTACCCAGACTGCCTTGGTAGTTGGGATTTTTGGTAATGATGTTCTTGCCGGCCCTGGTGGACATGGAGGGGGAAGCAATGACGGTGGCGCCATAGCTTTGCATGATGGAGCGACGATAGGGTTTCTGTTCGTAGCTGATTTTCACCATGTAAACGGCCAGTTCCAAGCCAAAGAATTTACAGGCGTAGGCCATGGCAGCACCCCATTGTCCGGCACCGGTTTCGGTGGTGATGTTGGTAATGCCTTGTTTCTTATTGTAATAGGCCTGGGCGATGGCTGAATTGAGTTTGTGGGAGCCTACAGGGCTGACACTTTCATTCTTGAAGTAGATGTGTGCTGGAGTGTCCAGGGCTTTTTCGAGGCCATAGGCACGTACCAGCGGGGTGGGCCTGTAGTTTCTGTAAACGTCTCTGACTTCTTCGGGGATTTCGATGAAGCGGTCTGTCATGTTGAGCTCCTGTTTGCTGAGTTCCAGGGCAAAGATGGCACCAAGGTCTTCAGCTTTCAGGGGTTGACGGGTCCCGGGATGCAAGGGTAGAGCCGGCTTGTTTTTCATGTCGGCCGCAATGTTGTACCAGTGGGTGGGGATATCTTTTTCTGTGAGGAGAAATTTCTTGGTTTCCATGTTGTCGTAAATTTTATTCAAATGGTGTTAGTTTGTTGCATTCCGGTGCCGCAAAGTAACAAAAATTATTTATAACGGGGTAAGGTGAACAATCGATTTTTTGGTACGTTTGTATAGTATAGCATTAAAAGGAAACAAGGAATATCAAAAAGTGAACAAGTCATGAAGCATTTTTATGTCATGATCCTGCTGTTGGCAGGGTTGTTGTCGCCTGTGTACGCGCAGGTACCTGTGTATGGGGAATATAAGAGCCCGGACAAAAAAGTGGTGTTAAAGGTGTATCAAGAGCAAGCGCGCTTTTTCTTCCAGGTTTTCAGGGATAATCAACTGTTGTTGGATAAATCGCCCCTGGGCATTGAGACATCGGAGGGTTCTTTTTACAATGATCTGACCTTGCGCTCGAAGATTAAGATCAAATCGGGCCGGGAGAAATACACCCTGACGGTGGGCAAGCAATCGAAGATAAAGAAGAAATACCGGGAGATCACCATGCCTTTGATCAACTTGCAAGGTAAAGAAATGGACCTGGTGTTCAGGGTGATGAACGACGGGGTGGCTTATCGGTATGCCTTTCAGAATAAAAGCTCTTGCACCGTTTTCAAGGAACATGGTGGTTTTCAGCTGCCTGCTGGTGCAAAAGGCTACCTGACACCGTTGTCCAAGCCCAAAACGGGGTTTGCAGGCACCAATCCGAGCTATGAAGAGCATTATGTGATGGATGTGCCGGCGGGTACGGCTTCGCCCATAGGGATAGGTTGGACGTTTCCGGCGTTATTTGAAGTGCCGGGATCTGGTTGGTTGTTGTTGAGTGAAACAGGTGTTGATGGTTCGTTTTGCGGAACACACCTGGCCGAACAGTCTACCGGTGGTTTGTACACTGTTGCGTATCCATCGATGGATGAAGGTTTGTACTCTCAGAGCCCGTATCCAACCATGTCTTTGCCAGGTGCTACCCCCTGGCGCATGGTCGTTGTCGGTGCTGACCCCAACCGGGTCGCTGAAACAACCATGGCTACCGATTTGGTGGAGCCGTTGTATAAATCGAAGTTCGATGTGGTGCCTGGCAAGGCTACCTGGAGTTGGCTGGTACTTAAAGACGACAGCATTACATTTGATGTGAGCCGCCGGTTTGTGGATATGGCTGATCACCTGGATTTTGACTATTGCTTGATTGATGCTCCCTGGGATGTGCAGATTGGCAGGGATGGTATTGAGCGTTTGGCGGCCTATGCCCAGTCGCGTGGGGTTTCGTTGCTATTATGGTACAATTCCAACGGCAACTGGAACGAGGCGCCTCAAACGCCGCGTGACCGGATGAACACGCCGGCTGCCCGTAAGGAAGAAATGAAATGGATGCAGAAAATAGGAATTAAAGGTCTTAAGGTGGACTTCTTTGGGGGTGACAAGCAGTTTTACATGCAGTACTACCAGGATATCCTGACGGATGCCAACACCTATGGTTTGACAGTGAATTTTCATGGCACAACGTTGCCCAGAGGATGGGAGCGGATGTATCCCAACTTTGTGACCAATGAGGCGGTGAAGGGAATGGAGTTTGTCACGTTTGATCAGGGCAATGCCGATTTGCAGCCTTCGCATTGTACGGTGTTGCCGTATACGCGAAACGTGGTGGGACCGATGGATTTTACGCCTGTTATTCTGAATGCCAAGCTGGGGCCTGATGGCGTGTCAGGAACTACCCGTATGACGTCGGCAGCCTTTGAGTTGGCGTTGCCTGTGGTGTTTCAGTCGGGTATTCAACACCTTGGATTGGTGCCGGCAAACATCCTGAACTTTCCGTTCTTTGTGACGGATTACCTGAGAGCGGTGCCGGCCACCTGGGATGAAACGCATTTCTTGTCGGGCGCCCCTGGTCGTGAGGTCGTGGTGGCTCGCCGTTCGGGTGATACGTGGTTCATCGCTGGCATCAACGGCGAAAACCGGGAGAAACTGTTGAGTATCAATTTGAAGGGCTTAATCAAGGCTGGCAAGGAGGGTTGGGCCATCGTCGACAAGGTGGGCACCTTCAATGGTGTTGAAAAGGTGGATGTCGTCGCCCCCAAAAAGCGTCGCACCCTCGATTTCATGGTACCTGCCAATGGTGGTTTCGTTGCCGTCTTTTAAGTAAGTTGTTTACTAGAAATAGGAGGGGGCTCTTCAGTGTTTGCTGTTGAGCCCCCTTTTTAGTGCCTGCTGGTAGGTGCCAGTGTCATTGTTGTTTCATCGCTTTTAAGCCACTTTCAAGGAAGTCGATATAGGCTGGCACGTCTTCGTTGTACGAATAGCTGGGCGCCAGTGGTTTGCCTTTATGGTCGAGCAGGACGTAGTAGGGCTGTGCGTTGGCTTCAAACTTGTAGCGTTGCAAAAAGCTCCAGTGGTCGCCCACTGTCTTGATACTGCGTCGTTTGCCGTTTTCGTTCACCACATAGGGTTGGTTGAGCGGGGTTTTATCGTCGACCATCAGTGTGATGAGTACGTATTCGTCTTCGATGAGCCGTTTGACGGTGGGATCCTGCCAGACGCTGTTCTCCATTTTCCGGCAATTGACACAACCGTAGCCTGAGAAATCGACCAAAACGGGTTTGCCTTGTTGTTTGGCCGCAGCCATGCCTGCTTCGTAGTTGTCGAAGTGGGCATGGACCTCGTTTTTATAAAGGTTGAAATCCTGTGTGTAGGAGGGTGGTGCAAAGGCGCTGATGGCTTTCAACGGGGCTCCCCATAAGCCAGGCACCATGTAAATGGCAAAGGCAAGGGAAATAAGGGCCATGAATAGCTTGGGAACGGACACATGCTCCGGTTTGTCGTCGTGGGGCAGGCGGATCATGTTGAGTAAGTAAAGGCCTAGCAGGAGGAAAATGACTATCCACAAGGCCAGGAAAGTTTCCCGGTCGAGGATGCCCCAGCCATAGGCCAGGTCGGCAACGGAGAGGAACTTAAGGGCAAAGGCCAGTTCGAGAAAGCCGAGCACGACCTTGACGGTATTGAGCCAGCCGCCTGATTTGGGCATGCTTTGCAACCAGTTGGGGAAAATGGCGAACAGGGCAAAGGGTATGGCCAGTGCCAGCGCAAAGCCGAACATACCGATGGCGGGGCCTCCAAGGGCGTTCATGGACGCAGCTTGTACCAGGAGGGTGCCGATGATGGGTCCGGTGCAGGAGAAGGATACAAGCACCAGGGTGAAGGCCATGAAGAAGATGCTGATCAGGCCTGAGGTGCTGTCGGCTTTTTGGTCCATTTTGGTGGTCCAGGAGCTTGGTAAAACCAGTTCAAAGGCACCGAAGAAGGAGATGGCAAACACCACCAGGAGGAGGAAAAAGAGTACATTGAACAGGGCGCTGGTAGACAGACTGTTGAGCGCGCTGGCACCAAAAATGGCCGTGATGCCTAATCCCAATACGAGGTAGATGACAATGATGGATAAGCCGTAGAGCATGGCTTCCCTGATGGCTTTGCGGCGGTTTTTATTGCGTTTCAGGAAGAAACTGACCGTCATGGGGATGATGGGCCAAACGCAGGGGGTCAACAAGGCGACGAAGCCGCCCAGGAAGCCGGTGATGAACAGGATCCACCAGGAGGTGTTGCCGCTGTTGCTGTGCTTGTCTCCCAG
>JAAYBL010000223.1 GCA_012718945.1 Bacteroidales bacterium | reverse complement strand
GCCTTTTGGCAGGATCACCCCTAACACCAAGAAATGATGATGAAAACGCAGGCTGAACGACTCATTGAACAATTAAACCTCAAACCATTGACGGTGGAGGGCGGTTACTACCGTGAGACATATCGATCTTCCGAATGCATAGAAAAGGACGGCTTGCCCAACCGTTACACAGGCCCCCGGTCAAATTCCACAGCCATTTACTACTTGCTGACGCCTGAAACGTGTTCCACATTACATCGGTTACCTTCCGATGAGGTGTTTCATTTTTACCAAGGTGATCCGGTAGAGATGCTCCAGTTGAATGAAGACGGCACAGGTACGGTGTTGTCCTTAGGCTGCGACATTGAAAACGGCTTATTGCCTCAAGTCGTGGTGCCCAAAGATACCTGGCAAGGAGCCCGGTTGAAGGACGGCGGTTCTTACGCCTTGTTTGGCACGACGGTGGCTCCCGGCTTTGAATTTGAAGATCATGTGGTGGGCGAAAGAGCCGCGTTGATTGCTGCATACCCAGCCTTCAAGTCGATGATTGAGCGCTTGACAACTGACACGTTAACAGAACAGCCTGATACTTTCTGATATCTCATATAATCAATTGTTATTCAATCCTTTATGTCTGTTTCTCAGTTGCCGCCTTCTCAACCATCCAATCGTCTGCATGTCGTTGATGCCCTTCGTGGTTTTGCCATTGTTTCCATCTTGTTGTTGCACAACATCGAACATTTTGACTTTTATTTCAGCCCCACCAACCTGCCGCTCTGGATAAAGTCGATAGATAAGGTCATTTGGGATACCATGTTTTTCTTGTTTGGTGGCAAGTCGTACGCCATCTTCGCCTTGTTATTCGGACTGACCTTTTTTATCCAATCAAACAATCAAGCCAAAAAGGACAAGGATTTCAGAGGACGTTTTGCCTGGCGACTCTTCCTCTTGCTGGGATTCGGTATGATCAACTCGGCCTTTTTCGAAGGAGATATCCTTTCCATCTATGCCGTGTTGGGCTTATGTCTGATTCCTGTGGCCAAACTGAGCAACAAGGCCGTTTTCTGGATAGCCCTGGTGTTGATGCTGCAACCATACGAGTGGTATAGAGTCATTGATGGGGTGCTTAACCCTGATAAGGTGTTGCCCGATCCAGCTTCCTGGGCTTATTTCAACAGAGCTGCTGACTATATTACCGGCGATTCATTGATTGACACCTGGGTGGGTAACCTGACCAACGGTAAACTAGCTGTCGTTTTGTGGAGCTGGGAGATGGGACGGGTATTCCAAACCATCGCGTTGTTTATGTTTGGTATGCTGGCTGGTCGTTTGGGTGTGTTTGAAACAACACCTTCTGCCAAACGTTTCTGGCGCAAGGCCTTGTTGATAGCTGCTTGTGCTTTCTGTGTGCTGTATCCCATTAAGCTTTACTTAGGTGGTTGGATTGACAGTCAAGCAATCCTGCGGCCGCTTCAAACCATCGAGGTGTCCTTAACCAATATGGCTTTCATGGTGGTGTTGGTGTCTAGTTTCACCCTCTTGTTCCATACCGTTAAAGGTAATCGCTTGTTGAAAGGTTTTTCTCACATGGGTAGAATGAGTTTGTCGAATTACTTCATGCAATCCATTGTTGGTTCTTTTATCTACTATGGTTTTGGTTTGGGGTTGTACGAGTATACGGGTGCCACTTATGCGATTTTGATTGGTGTTGTGTTGGCTATTCTTCAAAGTTGGTTTAGTACTTGGTGGATGAAGAGTCACAAGCAGGGTCCTCTGGAAACCTTGTGGCACAAGGCTACCTGGATCTGATCCTTTTGCTCCCCTTTCTGCGGGAATCTCTTTCTTTCTTCGATTCCGCTCCCCTTTGGGCGGAGTCGGGTATTGTCTCCGACACCCGTTCCTCAGGGCTTGCGTCCCCTAGACAGCGGCGCCGATCGTTCGTCTCAAGTGACTTCACGAAGTCGGTCTTGCCGCTCTCGTCGGGTTCGCTGGCACCCTTCGTCAATGCTGTCGGATTCAATACCCAACCCCGTTAGGGGAGGGGTCTCGAAGGAAAAAGAAGAGCCGACACCAAAAACTAGACTCACAAAATT
>JAAYBL010000222.1 GCA_012718945.1 Bacteroidales bacterium | reverse complement strand
TCCTTTTGGGTGGGTACAGCTCCCATTCAGCCTCGATGCCCCAGGCAACGACGGAACCCACTGTGGCAAAATCAAAGGCCACCACCGTTGCCGCACCAGGGGAACAAAAGCGCCAACCCGTTACCAAAACAGTGCCGGAAACCATGGACGATGTGACTGCCAACCCACCCATCGACCTGAAAGACCCCACCAATGTCAAGACAACGATCGAATACGATCCAGAGACCGGCTATTACACCCTGATAACCAAACTGGGAGAAACCAAGATAGGTACCCCCATCAACCTTACCCCCGAGGAATACAGCGCCTACCAGCAAGAACAATCGGCAGCGGCTTACTGGAAAGAGAAAAACCGCATGGACCACAGCGGTAAGAAAGACAACTTTTCCTTGACCGACATGCAGTTTGATCTGGGGATGGGCGAAAAAATCTTTGGAGAAGGCGGTGTCAGGTTGCGCACACAAGGATCGGTTGAAACCAAATTCAGCCTGCGTACCAACAAGGTAGACAATCCCGCCTTGTCGGAAAACGCCCGCAACAAGACCATTTTCAAGTTTGATCCCCAGATACAGATGAGTGTCAACGGCAAGGTCGGCGACAAAATCGATGTCAACATGAACTACGACACCGAAGCCACCTTCGATTACGATGCCAAATCCATCAAATTGCGCTACGACGGCAAAGAAGATGAAATCATCAAAAACCTGGAAGCTGGTAACGTCAGCATGCCCATCAACAGTTCCTTGATTACCGGGGGAACGTCCCTGTTCGGTGTCAAGACAGAGCTGCAATTTGGTAAACTCTCCGTTGCCGCTGTTGTCTCCCAGCAAAACGCCCAAACCCGCTCCGTCAGTCTGGAGGGCGGCGTTCAGACAAGACCCTTCGAAATGACGGTCGATCAGTACGATGAAAACCGCCATTTCTTCCTGTCCCACTATTTCAAGGACAACTACGACAGTTGGATGAGCAAACTGCCCTACATCTCTTCCGGTATTACCATTACCAAGGTGGAAGTATGGGTGACCAACAAGACAGGCGTGCTCGACGATGCCCGCAACATCCTGGCCTTTTCCGACATGGCTGAACCCACCTCCATCGGCAACGCCCATTGGCAGGCATCCGGTGTGCCCGTACCTTCCAATCAGACTAACACCCTGTATGGTGAATTGATTTCCGATTTCAGCGCCGCCCGAACGTTCAATCAAGTCAATCCCACCCTCGAGCCCCTGACCGCCTATGGTATCTCCATCGGCAACGACTACGAACGTCTGGAGAGTGCCCGCCGCCTGGGAACCAACGAATACACCCTCAACAAGGCTTTGGGGTATATCTCCCTCAAACAATCCCTGAACAGCGATGAAATCCTGGCCGTAGCCTTCGAGTATACCCGCAACGGACAGACCTATCAAGTGGGAGAATTCTCAACCGACGGCATCGAACCGCCCAAAACCCTGTTTGTCAAACTCATCAAAGGTACCAGCCAGGCACCCACCACGTCAACCTGGGATTTGATGATGAAAAACGTCTACACCTTGCCCGATGCTTACAACCTGACATCAGAAGACTTCAAGTTGGGCATCGTCTACCAGAACGATTCCATAGGGACAGCCTTGACGTATCTGACCGAAGGCGCCATCAAAAATAACCTCCTGCTCAAGGTGATGGGTTTGGATAGGCTCAACAGCAAACAACAAGGCTATGCCGACGGTCTGTTCGACTTTGTGGAAGGCTACACCGTACAAAGCACCTACGGCCGCATCATTTTCCCTGTACGGGAACCCTTCGGTAAACACCTGCGCAAAGCCATTGGCGACGACGCCCTGGCCGACAAATACGTCTTTGAAGAACTGTACGACTCCACCCTCATTGTCGCCCAGCAACTGACGGAAAAAATGAAGTTCAAGATAGCCGGCGAATACAGGGCATCCTCAGGCGCCACCATTTCCCTGGGCGCCTTCAACGTGGCCCAGGGCTCGGTTACTGTCACTGCCGGAGGCCAGGTACTGACGGAAAACGTGGATTATACGGTCGACTACCTATCAGGTACCGTCACCATCACCAACGCCGACCTCATTACCTCGGGAACAGCCATCAACGCCACCTGCGAAGACCAGTCCACCTTCAGTATGGTGCGGAAGACCATGACAGGTCTGGCCCTGAATTACACCTTTAGCAAAGACTTCAGTCTGGGAGGTACCCTCATGCACCTCTCCGAACGACCGCTCACCACCAAGGTGGATATGGGCTATGAATCGGTGTCCAACACCATTTTCGGCCTGAACACAGCCTTCAAGACCGAATCACAATTCCTGACCAACCTGGTCGACAAATTGCCCCTGGTTACCGCTACCAAACCTTCCCGCCTCAGCGTCAACGCCGAATACGCCAGATTGGTGGCTGGTACTTCCTCCGATTTGGCCAATGTCTCCTACATTGACGACTTTGAAGCCGCCAAAAAAACCTACAACCTCAAGGACATGAACCAATGGTTCCTGGCCAGCACACCCTTTGATCCCTCAGGCGGCCTGTTCCCCGAAGCCGCCAACAGCAACGACCTGACGTACGGTTACAACAGAGCGCTGCTGGCCTGGTACAGCATCGATGGTCTCTTCAACTATAACAACAGTTCCCAGACCCCCAGCCACATCCGTAACGACAAGGAACAACTCTCCAACCACTTTGTCAGGGTAGTCAACGAACGGGAAATCTTCCCCAACAGAGACCAGGCCATGAACCAGATTGGCGTCCTGCCCGTCATGAACCTGGCCTATTACCCCAGGGAACGCGGACCCTACAACTTTGACGCCGCCGGCATCCAACCCGACGGACGCCTGGGCAACCCCGAAAAACGCTGGGGCGGTATCATGCGCAAGATTGAGTCCGGCTACACCAATTTTGAAGCCAACAACGTGGAATACGTCGAATTCTGGTTGATGGATCCCTTTGTCTACGATTCAACGGGCATGGCCACCGGTGGCGACCTCTATCTCAACCTGGGTGAAGTCTCCGAAGACGTCCTCAAAGATGGCAAACGCGCCTTTGAAAACGGTCTGCCCACCGATCAAACCGACCAACACCTGATCAGTGAAACCGCCTGGGGTAAAGTGTCCTCAAAATCATCCACCGCTTATTCCTTCGACAATACCGAGGGCATCAGGGTGAAACAAGACGTCGGACTCGACGGACTTACCAACGACGAAGAATTTTCCTGGCCAGGCATGGCAGAATACGTGGATGCCGTCAAGAACAAGCTGACACCAGAAGCCCTGGATCGATTGTCTAACGACCCTTTCTCGCCCCTTAACGACCCTGCCGGTGATAATTATCACTATTTCAGGGGCTCTGACTTTGACAGCCGCAGGGTGGGTATCCTGGAACGTTACAAACGATACAATGGGCTGGAAGCCAATTCGCTGTCGCCCGATTACACCACCGAAAGCTATTCGACGGCGGCCACAACCTTGCCCAACGTCGAAGACATCAACCTGGATTTCACCCTCAACGAAACAGAACGCTATTACCAATACCGCATCTCCATCCGACCCACCGATACCGTTGTTGGCCAGAACTTCATCAACGACAAACGCACAGCCTGGGTAACCCTCAAGAATGGCAAGACAGAACGCATCAACTGGTACCAATTCAAGGTGCCCGTGAAAAACTACGACAAGCG
>JAAYBL010000221.1 GCA_012718945.1 Bacteroidales bacterium | reverse complement strand
TAGAGGTAATCAGACAAGCGATTCAGGTAGATGATGATACCTTCCTCAACCTCGTACGTTTTTGAGACTTTCACTACCAGTCGTTCGGCCCTGCGGCAAACCGTTCTGGCAACATGACAAAGCGAGGCCGACTTATTTCCACCGGGCAATATGAACTGGTCTTGTTCAGGCAACTTGCTCAACAGTTCATCGATTTCCAGTTCCATGCGGTGGAGCCTGTCTTCGGTGACAGACTCTTTAAAGTGGGGATCCTTGACCGTTTTGTCGGTGGCCAGACTCGACCCCAACCGGAAGAGTTGGTGCTGTATGAGCTGAACATATTCGACGTCTCTGGTGTCGTGCAATTCGCTGATTACCAGCCCAAGGATGGCGTTGAGTTCATCCAGGCTACCGTAGGCATCAAGGCGAATATCGTCTTTGGAAACCCTGGTGCCACCAATGAGGCCGCTGGTTCCTTTATCGCCGGTTTTCGTGTAAATCTTCGTCATGTTTGTAGGGTTAAAGGTTATACTGTTTTTTTTCAAGATCGGGTCTAAATAGTATAAGGCCAAATTGAGAAGACTCCAATATGGCTGTGGCCGCTTCGTTCTTTTTTGCTTGTGACCAGCTAGCGGCCATGGTTTTATCGTGTGGTTGGTTGACCACAAATACGCTTTTGTGATGACATTTTTTCAAACAGGCCTCCATCATCAGGTTCAGAATGGCTTGGTCAGGGATGCACCGGAAAACAACCAGGTCTAACTGGGGTATTTCGGCCAGTTGCCGTAAAATGTCAACCTGATCGAAGGCTGGCACAACGCTGAGGCTCTCTGTTTGTATTGTTGCACTGAGCGCTTGTGTCAGTGAAAAGGCGTTTTCATCAAGGGCTATGGCCTTCACCTGCAGTTTTGTTCCAACCATGGCCAGGTAAGCCAGGTCAGGACAGCCATTGCACCCTATGTAAAGTGCCTGTGTGCTTCTAGCGTCTGACGCCAGTTTGAACAAAATTTGCCCAAAGCGATGGTTGCCTTTATCCCCAGCATATCGGTTTTTTAGGGTTTCAAAGCAGTAATAGGGATGTTTGTTGAACAGGACATCGGAAACCAAATGGTACACATAAGGGGAATGGATACCATGGCCCTTGCGGCGTCTTGCTCGCATAAGGTGGTTTAGCGGTGAGGCGACACTAGGGAGGCCCTTGGTCGCAGATAATGGAGATAGACGGACAATACGTCGGTTGAATCCTGGCATATGAATCCTTTTCTGGCACAAAGATACCTATCCTTTTTGTTAATAGATGGAATATGTTGAACAAAACCAGTTTGTAAAACGTATATTTACATATTCATCAAACGATAGCCTCTATGAAAAAAACGCTCACCCTATTCCTGGTAGGCCTGACCGGCATCCTCTCAACGATGAACGCCCAGGTAACCGAAGCCGAAGCAATGCTGAAGAAAAAAAGTACGGCCACCGACAACGTGTGGATGAAAGGCGCCACAACAGGTGTCAACATGTCTCAAACCGCACTGGTCAATTGGGCTGCCGGTGGTCAGGAGTCGGTATCCATGAACGCCTATCTGAACGCTTTTGCCAACTATAAAAAAGGGAAGTTGGCCTGGGACAACATGCTGAATGTGGGTTACGGTATTTTGAAACAAAAAACCGATGCCTATTACATGAAGACAGATGATAAAGTGGACATTCTATCCAAAATCGGCGTCGAGGCCTTTAAAAACTTTTACTACGCAGGCCTGGTCAACTTCAAGACCCAAATGGATAACGGCTATAAATACCCCGATGTCAACACGGAGATATCGCGTTTTATGGCACCAGCCTATGTGACGGCTGCTTTTGGTATGGACTTCAAGCCCGATGCGTACATCAGTGCCTTCCTGGCACCCGTAACTGGTAAGATGACCATCGTCAACGACGATGTGCTTGCTGCAGCCGGCGCGTTTGGCGTAGACCCCGGCAAGAAGACCCGCAGTGAATTTGGTGGCTACCTCCGCTGTATCTATTCCCGCAGTGACTTCAAGCCCGAATGGCTCAAAAACGTGGCCCTTACCACTAAAGTTGACTTGTTTTCCAACTACCTGCACAATCCCCAGAATGTCGATGTGAACTGGGAAAACATGATTGCCATGAAGGTGAACAAATACATCTCGGTCAACCTGTCCACCCACCTCATTTACGATGATGATGTTCGCTTTGAGGTACTCAACGATGATGGTGTCACCACTCGTAAGGTTGCCAAACTCCAATTCAAGGAGATTTTTGGCGCCGGTGTTTCGTTCAAGTTTTAAACACCCATTATTAATCAAATACACTAAACAACGATGAATCCAAATGATGTAAAACTTCCCAAGGTGAAGTTTATTGATGAATTCAAGGCCTTTGCATTGAAAGGCAACGTGGTAGATATGGCCGTCGGTATCATTATCGGAGCCGCATTTGGTAAGATTGTCACGTCATTGGTCAACGACATCATCATGCCTCCCATTGGCTTATTGGTGGGTGGTGTCAATTTTACCGATCTCGTGCTAGAGCTTAAGAAAGCCACCGATGTAGCCCCTGCCGTAACCTGGAATTACGGAAATTTCATTCAGGTTGTGTTCGATTTCCTGATTGTAGCATGGGCTGTTTTTGTTGCCATTAAAGCCATTTCCACCCTTAAACGCAAGGAAGAAGCCGCACCCGCGCCTGCTCCCGAACCCCCTGCACCCAGCAAGGAGGAAGCCTTATTGACTGAAATTCGTGACTTGCTCAAGGCTCAGGCATTGAAAAAATAAGCGGGAAATGTATCTTTGTGCCGGAAAAATCAGATTTAAACTGCTTAGCGCATGATACTTCTCGGCACTTTGGTTAATGTTGCCACCGTATTGACAGGCAGTTTGGCTGGCCTTTACGCCAATGCTAAACTGCCTCAACGGTATGTGCGTATCATCTTTCAAGCTTTAGGCGTTTTCACTTTGGTGCTGGGTGTTTCCATGGCCTTGAAAACCCAACAAATGCTCATTCCCATCTTCAGTTTATTGGTCGGTGGTCTCTTGGGTGAATGGTGGGACCTGGACGGCAAGATGGGGCACCTGGCGGAATGGGTAAAACGTAAAACCAAATCTGGTAACGAACGATTTACCGAAGGGGTAACCACCGCCTTTTTACTCTTTTGTATGGGCTCGATGACCGTTTTGGGAGCCTTTGAAGAAGGTACGGCCGGAAAATCCGACCTGCTTATCACCAAATCTGTCATGGATGGCTTCAGCTCCCTGGCGCTGGCGTCTGCCCTGGGTATTGGTGTTGCCTTTTCTGTGGTCCCCTTGTTCTTGTTTCAAGGCGGACTAACGCTGTTGGCTGCCTGGTTGGGAAATCTGTTGCCCGCCGCAACCATTGGAGAATTGACCTCTACTGGAGGCATGATGCTGGTGGCGCTGGCTTTTTCCCTTCTTGATATCAAAAAAATCAAGGTCATTAACTTTTTGCCCGCATTGGTCGTAGCCATTGCTCTCAGCCTGATCTTCCAACCTTGATGACCTGAAAAACACGCACTTCAGTTGCGTATCCTCTCAGGAGGAAACAATGCCCCCCGGTCCATGTTCTCAGCACAACCGGGGGGCACGCAACAAAAAAGTGAACCCTACGCAACGCTTGACCGCACAGGCCGGGTTGATATATCAAGTGGCCATGCTTTCAAATTGTTTGCAATTTCGTCTTTTTAAAGGGACTTTTATACGATAAACGCGCCCTAATTATAGCACAATACTTCAAATAAAGGGAAAAAATCCCCATATTGCGCCCGTTTTACATCTTATCCGTAGGACAGTAGCACCTTTTACCTCTTTATAGCTATGAAATACCTAATTATTAGTTTGTTGATTGCTTTTTCAGCCCCCATGGCCAGTCAGGCATACGAAGCGGGCAGGTTTGATACCTTGACAACCGATGGCGCCTGGTGTTGGTTTGCCGATCCAAGGGCTATCTACCATAAAGGAGAAAAAGAACAAACATACCTGTCGTGGATAACCACAGACGGTGATATCATGATAGCCGCATACAATCACAAGACCGGCGAAATGGTGCAACAGTGTATTCACAAAGGCTTGCAAAGCGATGACCACGCCAATCCGGTGATTTTCATCCGCAAGGACGGCAGGCTCATCGTGTTTTATTCCAAACATTTTGACACCGTCATGCACAGGGTAATCTCTACCAATCCCGAGGACATCACATCCTGGGGCCCCGAGTACACCTTTGGCAACAATGTTACCTATCCCTATCCCTTTCAGGTGGGTGATGACATCCTTATCTTCTATCGGGGCGACGCAGACTGGCACCCCACGATGGCCGTCTCGCACGACAACGGAGATACGTTTACCTCAGTGCAAAAGTTTATTGTCGGTGGCGGCCAACGCCCGTACACCCGCTTCGCCCAGGATAAGAAAGGCGCTATCCACATCGCCTTTACCACGGGCCACCCCCGCAACGAGCCCACGAACAAGATTTTCTACGCTTGTTATAAAAAGGGCGCCTTCTACAAGGCTGATGGAAGCTTGATAAAGCGGTACACCGGCAGTGAAACAGCCCTCAATATCGATACCGATCAAGCCGACGTGGTGTACGCCGCCGACAAAGGCAAAGGCTGGATCTGGGACATTGCTGTGGGCAAGGACGGCAAACCAGTTTTGGTGTATGCCGCATTCCCAACCGACACGCAACACGATTATTACTATGCCAGATGGACGGGTAAGCATTGGGACAACCGGTTCATCGAACATGCTGGCTCCTGGTTTCCTCAGACGCCAGCAGGCCGCACTGAACCAGAACCCAATTATTCTGGCGGCATCTACCTGGATCCTTCCAATCCCAAGGTCGTCTACCTGTCCAAACAAGTAAACGGGATGTTTGAAATCTACCGCTACACTACCCGTGATCAGGGTGTCACCTGGGAACAAGCGGCCATTACGGCCAATACGCCCGCCGGTTTGGTCAACGTACGCCCCGTCGTTCCCCGCCACCGTAAGGCTGGTTACTTCGACGTGGTCTGGATGAGTGGCACCTATCAGTTTTACGCCAACCAACAGTATCGTACGGGCCTGATGTTTGCCGGCAGCGCCAAAAAACGCCCCTTGGAACGCTTGAAACTGAGCGAAACCCAGCTTGATCTGCTTGAGGGAACCACCCATCAACTCAGCGTATCTTATGTGCCTTTCCTGACGCCCGACAAAACAGTGGCCTGGCAGTCCTCTGATGAGGCCGTGCTGACAGTCAAAGAGGGCCTGGTGAAAGCCCTCAAGCCAGGCAAAGTCATTGTTACTGTTTCCGGAGCCAACGGGATTGCTGCCACCTGTGCCATCACCGTGACAGAACCACTCTACCTCACCAACGCTCAGTTTGATTTTGGTACAGCCGATTCACCCTTGTCAACAGGTGCTTTGCGCGTCACCGAAAGTAGTCGTCCTACCACCTCCTATGGTTGGTTGAGCCCCGTCTTGTCCAGGGACAGAGGTGAAGGTCAGCCCGACGATGTCAGGGATTTCAATATGGGTGGAGCTCCCACCGTTTTCAGGGTCTATGTGACAAATGGGGATTACCGGCTCACCTTCAAGCAGGGTGATAAGGCTTTTCGCCACGACAAAATGACGGTCAAGGTCAACGGCAGGGTGGTGATGCAAGACGTGACGGTGGAAGCCGGAGCCCTGCTTACCCAGACAGTCGATGTGGCTGTATCGAACAATAGGATGGATATCGAGTTTGCCAGGCAGGGCTCAGATCCTAATTGGGTTATCAATGCTTTGACCATCGAACCCTTGAAAAAAACGGTCAATCCCTCGGAGACCATCCATGGCGAGGAACTTTCAGCCTATCTGATGACCTACTTCAAGGACGATACCCATGGGCTTTACTTCGCTGTCAGCGACGATGGTTATACCTTTACCGATGTCAACAACGGTCAACCCGTGATTGCCGGCGACACCATCGCCGAGCAAAAGGGGATCCGTGATCCACACATCATGCGCGGACCTGATGGGTGCTTTTACCTAGCCATGACGGACCTCCACATTTACGGCAAACAAAAGGGTTACCGCGAAACCGAGTGGGAGCGCCCTGGCGAATTATACGATTGGGGCAACAACCGCGGCTTTGTGCTGATGAAATCCCACGACCTGATCAACTGGTCGCATACCGTGCTGGATATTCATAAAGCCTATCCTGAATACAACGTGGGATGTGCCTGGGCGCCCGAGCTAATCTATGACCCCGACAGAGACCGCATCATGATCTATTTCACCATGCGTAAAGGTAAGGGACGAACGAAATTGTATTACGCCTATATGAACAAAGCGTTCAACGCCTTGGAAACAGCGCCCGAACTATTATTTGAATACCCTGACAGTACAAAACAGATCTTGGATGCCGACATAACCCGCCTGCCTGATGGCCGTTATGCCATGATGTATGTAGCACAGGAGAATCCTGGCGGTATTAAACTGGCTTTTTCCAACCACATCAACAAAGGGTATGTTTACCGGGAAGGTCAAGTCGATTTTGAGAAGCGTTCTTGTGAAGCACCCAATGTTTGGAAACGCCTGGGCGAAGACAAATGGGTGTTGATGTACGACATTTTCTCCGTCAAGCCCCATAATTTCGGTTTTGCCGAGACCAGCGACTTCATTCATTTCACTAATCTGGGCCATTTTGACCAAGGGGTCATGCGACGCACCAACTTTGCCGTACAGAAACACGGAGCCATTATTCACCTGACCAAATCCGAAGCTGAGCGATTGAAGGCTTGGTACGCTCGTTGAGTCTATACCGTAAAATGAAATACGCAGTCGTTGTTCCTATGGCTAATGAAGCTAGTGACTTCAGCCCCTTTATTGATGCCCTTACCAAAAAAATGGACGCTATTGGCAGTGGAACGGTCTTCCTAATTGTCGATACTGTTTCAAAAGACAATACGCTCGCTTTATGCAAGGATTTGTCTAAAAGAGATACACGTTTCATCACTGTATGGGCGCCAGAAAATAAAAACGTTGTCGATGCCTATTTAAGGGGTTACAAAGAAGCGCTAGCCCACAATGTTGACTTTATCGTAGAGATGGACGCTGGACTCTCACATGATCCCAACACCTTGCCTTTGTTTTTGGATGCTTTGGAGAAAGGGTATGACTGTGCGTTTGGGAGCCGCTTCTGCAAGGGTGGCTCTATCAGTGATTCTACGTGGAAACGCATCTGTTTGTCCAAAGGTGGGACCTTGCTCAGTAAC
>JAAYBL010000220.1 GCA_012718945.1 Bacteroidales bacterium | reverse complement strand
TTGGGAGCCTCCCAGGAATTTGCCCAAAACTGGATTTGGAAAGGCGGCACCTGGTTGTACACAGGCCCGACGACGGCCACCAACCGCAGTGCCAAAGTGTATGCGGATACCGAATTAAACCTGGCCAACAGTGCTACAACGGTCACCCTGAACGGCAAGTTGGAGGGCCAAGGTTCCTTGATCCTGAACGGTAAAGGTACATTGAACAACAAACAACCCCTGGGCACTGAAGCGCCACTTGTACTGCGTGGCGGTACCTATTACGTAGAAGGAGCGGCTCTCATCGACTCAGGTCTGGGACGTTCCCCCAAACTCGTACTGGCCGGAGGTACGTTCAAAACCAAAGACGCCAACGACAGGTATGCCACCTACTCTTTTCCCATTGAAGTGGAGGAAGGCACCTATTCCACCTATTGGGTACACCGCAACTGCAGCATCAACAACACCATAAGTGGCGCCGGAACCCTGGAAATACCCACCTCCTGGTTGAGGGAATACATCAAAGGCGACTGGACAGGCTTCACCGGCACCGTGGTGGCCAACGGCATCAACACCACGGCCGGCAATAGCCAATTTATGCTCTACAACGGCACCGGTATTCCCAACGGAGTAGTCTACGCAAAAGGCAATGTCCAGATCGTCAGTTGGGCCACTACAGCGACCATGCGTCTAGGGGGACTCTCCGGAGATGCCGGTACCTTTTTGTCCGGTACCAGCAAAAATACCAAGACAGCCAAAATGACCTGGATAGTGGGCGGGGCCAACACCGATGAAACCTTCAGAGGCGTCATTGACAACCGTTGCAGTGCCTCCGGGTACAACGGCACCACCTCCATTGTCAAAGAAGGCGACGGCAGCTGGCGCTTGACGGGCACCAATATTTACACAGGTACAACACAAGTCAACGATGGCACCTTGATTGTCAACGGATCCCATATGGGCGCAGGCCCCATTACGGTGGCCGATGGTGCCACACTGGCCGGTACCGGTATGCTGACCGGACCAGTGACCTTGGTAGGAGAGGCCTATCTAAAAGCCGGTGACACCCTTGTCGACAATCTCGATCTCACGTTTAAAGGCGGCCTGACGCTGTCCGACCGTACTGTCACCCTTATTCCCTTGCTTAAATCATCACCCACCAACCGAAAAGCCAATAAACTAACCATCATAGGAAAAGCGACCCTGGGGGGCACCTTGCGCCTGCTGTTAGACGAGGTCGCATTACCATTGCAAAAAGGCAACTACTTTGACATCCTCGGTTTGACCGGAGCCACTGTCAGCGGCACCTTCAGCAACGTCCTGCCCGAAACACCGGGAGAAGGATTGATATGGGATTTGTCCAAACTTTACACGGAAGGCCGTTTGTACGTGCGCGAAGAAGGCTATGTGGGCCTGCAAACGCCCACATCGGAAACCTGTTTTTGCTTCCCCACTGTGGCCAACAACACTGTGACCATCAACCTGCCAAGCTCCATGTCCCAGGCCACGCTGCGCATTTTCGACCTGACAGGCAGGGTACAGACCTGTTGTGACGTGGCCGGAACCACCGATGTCGATGTGTCCAACCTTTGTAAAGGCTATTACCTGATACAGCTTGCTCACGAGGGGCAAGCGCTGACCCAACAGCTTGTTAAAAACTAATACATGATTAATACAAAACCTATGAAACAATCCAGATTCATTCCGTGGGTACTTGGTGCGTGCCTGTTCGTCCTGGGCTTTTCGTCCTGTGCCGACAAGATGGATGAGCACTACCAGATTCCCGATTGGTTGAAAGGCAGCGCTTATGAAGTGCTGGAAGCCGAAGGCGATTATACCCTTTTTCTGAAAGGGGTCGAAAAATCGGGTTTCAAGCCCATCGTAGACGGCAAAAGCATCCTCACCGTGATGGCTCCCAACGATGAAGCATTTACCGCTTACCTCAACAGCAAAGGCTATGCATCCATCGATGCCATGAGCCCGGAAGCGTTGAAAAAACTGATCGGCTTCCATCTTGTTTATTACGCTTTCGATTGGGATAAGTTTGTCAATTTCAGGCCTTTGGAAGGCGATGGCGCCACACCTGAAAGCAAGGCCAAATTTGCCGGCTATTACTATAAACACCGCACGAAGAGCAGTGACCCCATTACTATGGCGTTCAACCCTGTCACCAACGACAGTGTGTCCGTTTACCACCTGGAGCGTTTCCTGCCTGTATTCTCGTACAAACTGTTTGAGACCAAGAAAATCGATGCAGCCACCAATTACAGCTTCTTCTACCCCGAATCAGCCTGGACAGGCGGTACCACAGGTTTCAATGTGTCCAACGCCAGTGTGACGAATACAGACAATGTGATTACGAGCAATGGCTATGTGTATTACGTCAACCAGGTGCTGGATCCGCTGGAAACCATCCATACGGAGTTGAGGAATCGCTACGCTAACTATTCGATGTTTTTGGATTTGTACGATAGCTATACCGAGTATATCATCGACAACGAGTTGACCAAAAACTTCGGTAAAGGCGACACGCTGTATCTGCACGATCACAAAGGATTGCCACCCATCGCGTTCGAATGGCCTGTGTCCGACTACCAACAAATCGCTGACTTGTCCAGCGTGGCCTACAACGTCTTTGCGCCATCCAACACGGCCATGACAGCCTTTTTCAATGATTTCTGGCGCGAAGGAGGGTATCCCAGTTTGAACGAATTGGATCCCCTGGTTCTGAAGTATTTCATCTATCAATCGTTCGCTAACAGTCAACAACCCGTCTTCCCTGAAGAAATCACCCGTGGTGATGTGGTGACATCCTATGGTACCCCCATTCGCATCAATCCCGAAGATGTCACCCTGCGAAAGATGTGTGTGAACGGTACCTTGTACGGTATGGATAGAATGACGCCACCAGCCATCTTTTCTTCCGTAGCCGGACCAGCCTTCAAATACGCGCATTTCAGCAACTACCTCTATGCACTGGACGGTTCCGATTTGTTGCTGGCCTTGGCTTCCGACGATGCCTCTTTTATTACGTTAATGCCAGATACAGCTCAATTTACCGCAGAGAACATGCGTATGGCCACCTTGACTACGGGTAAGGTCTTGCAGATCTTCTCAGACGATGCCGGCGTTTATGAAAACCTGTCTAAAGGAGCAATGGCCGATATGGTCAACATGCACGTGAGCAATGGATCAACAGCCTTGGTCACCTCAGGCACTCAAGTCCTGGAAACCAATATGGCCTTCAATTACTGGTATGTCAACGATGGTAAGATAACCACAAACGCCCTCTTTAATCAGCAGCTTAACCCTGATTATACCGGTGATCCCTTTGTACCTTTCCAGGAAATCAAACCCGGCACAGGTGAATGGGACAACGGTAAATCGTATGCCTATTCCTTTAACGGCCTTTTCAAAGCCGATAAGGGCGACGGTCTCGAATACGCCCTTTCGATTGCCAACGATGCCAGGTACCATTATTACCTGTTCGCCCAGTTGTTGCAAAAAGCCGGTTTGGTCAACGAAGGTCAATTGAACTTTTTGATGGAAGGCACCCGTTTCATCGCTTTCGTACCCACCAATGATGCCATTAAGAACAACCTTTCCTCCATCCCCGGCACCACAGGCTTGAGCGTAGCCGGAGACGGAAGCCTGAACGGAACACTCACTTCGGCCAACAAGGCCAAATTAGCCAACTGGCTCCGTTCATATTTCATTACGTCCGACCTGAACACCTTCAATGTGTATCCTTACCCGGGTTCAGGTCTGGCTGGTACGTTCGACACGTACGGCAGCAACAAACTAAAACTGACAGACAACGGTACAGGATCGCCCTTGAGCGTGCAATTCGTCGATGGTACGATAGCCAATCCTGTCAACGTGGTATCCACCTTCCATTATTTGCCGTTTGCCTTCAAAGATGGTTGTTTCCATCTGATAGAGAGCATTTTAAATTGAATCTGAAAGGAAAGTCGTATGAAGAAACACACTTATATCCTCCTTGTAGCAGCGCTGTTGCTGATGGCCGGCGAAGCGTTGGCCCAAAAGACGGTGCTCTCCGGACGGGTGACAGAACTATTAGGAGGTCGTCAAGAGCCTATCTTTAGTGCCAATGTTGTGGTTGTCAACACACAAAACCGTTACCTCAACGGGGTTGTCACTGATGTCAACGGGTATTACAACCTGACCGTGCCGGTCTCGGGAGAACCGCTGACCATCAAGGTCTCCTTTATCGGAATGAAAACCAAGACGTTTCCATTCACGGGACAAAAAACCTTGAACGTCGTGCTTGAATCCGATGCGTTGGCTTTGTCCGACGTGGTCGTGACCGAGCGCAGGCTGGAACGGGATGAAATGGGTATCAGCCGGAAGGAACAAACCTCGGCCACTCAGAAAATCAACATGGATGAAATCATATCGACGATACCTGTCTCCTCCATCGAAGAAGCCCTTCAAGGCCAATTGGGTGGCGTGGATATCGTCTTGGGCGGAGACCCCGGTGCCAGGAGTGCCATCCGCATCCGTGGTACCAACTCCTTGAGTGCCTCCTCCGAACCACTCATCGTCATCGACGGCATACCCTATGCCACGCAAATCAACGATGAATTTAATTTTGCCACCGCCAACGAAGAAGACTTCGGCGCCTTGTTGAACATCGCACCCTCCGACATTGAATCCATCGAAGTGCTTAAGGATGCTTCAGCCACCGCAATTTACGGAACCAAAGGCTCCAACGGCGTTTTGCTGATTACCACCAAAAAAGGCTCCAGAGGGCGGACCAACTTTTCCTTCTCCTCCAAGACAACGGCCAAGTACGAACCGGAATCCATTCCGCTATTGAATGGCAGTGAGTACGTGGCCATGATCCAGGATGCTCTCTGGAACAGCGCCAATGCCAAAGGGTTAGGCTCAGCTAAAAACGAGCTCGACCTGTTGTTCAACACCTATGAGATCAATTACGATCCAGCTTTTCAGTTTTTCGACGAATACAATGTGAACACGCATTGGTTGGACGAAGTCAGGCAAAACGCCATCACCACCGACAACAACTTTTCCTTGTCGGGTGGGGGAGACAAAGCAACTTACCGGTTCTCCCTGGGTTACCTCAACGAACAAGGTACAACGGTGGGCACTTCACTTGACCGTTTGTCCACCAAGTTGAACATCAACTACGACTTTTCCGAACGCTTGAGGGTGACGGCCGACTTCTCGTTTACACAAAGCGACAAGGACGCCAACTATTTGAACGTCCGCAGCGAGGCCATGCGTAAGATGCCCAACAAGAGCCCCTACTACATCGATGACCAAACCGGAGAGCGTACCAATATCTATTTCTCCAGACAGGAAGAAGATTTTCAGGGCGCTTTCAATGGGAGCAACAATTACAACCCTGTGGCCATGGCCGAGACTAGCATCAACAACACCAAGCAGCGGGAAGAGAAAATTGCTTTCCGTCTGCAGTACCGTTTCCCTTTTGCCCTGACGTATCAAGGCTATGTGTCCATGAACATGCGTACATCCAGAAACAACAAGTTCCTGCCTCAGGAAGCCACGGGTGTGCTGTGGAACAGTTCCAATGCCAACCGCAGTACGGATGCGGTGTCGGATAACTTTGTCCTGCAAAGTGAGAATAAGTTGTTGTATAACAATCTCTTTGATGAGGTTCACTCCGTCATTGTCACCGGTCTGTTTAGAACAGATCAAGCCCAGAGCTTCAGCTATACCAGTGTCACTTCAGGTAACGCCTCGCCAAACCTGTCCGACCCCGTTGTGGGCAGTGTCGTGGCCGGCATCGGCTCCGGCTTATCGGAAACCAGGAGTGTCTCTGGCATCGGCCAGGCTGTCTATACCTTCGATGACAGGTATGTGGCCAAAGCCACTGTGAATATGGAAGGCAACTCGGCCATGGGACGCAACCGCCGATTTGGCACCTTCCCCTCGTTCGGTTTGGCCTGGAATATGCACGAAGAAGACTTTGTCGCTGATTGGAGTTGGTTGGACGAAGCCAAAACCCGTATCGGTCTGGGTTGGAGCGGCAACGCCCCCAGTGGTTCAGCCCTGTATTGGGGCGCTTACCAGGCCATGGGCAATTACATGAACCTGTCAGCCATCCAACCTGTGCGCATACAGTTAGACAAACTAAAGTGGGAGACCTCCAGAGAATGGAATGTCGGATTTGACCTGCGCTTCTGGGAAGGAAAGATTAATGTGACCGCCGACTACTACAACAAATATACCTACGATCTGTTGTTGCGAAACGTGGACATACCGGCCACAACGGGTTTTGCCAGCATCTCTTATTTGAATTCTGGCGAACTGACCAACAAAGGTTGGGAATTCAGGACGGATTATGAAGTGTTCAAAACCAACAAAACCCGCCTGGCCTTCAATTTCAATGTGAGCCGCAACATCAATAAAGTAGAAAGCCTACCCGAGAACATGGCTGAAGAAAATTATTCTTTCGGCAATGGCAACTACGCCGTCAAGGTGGTTGAAGGTGACCCTATTGGTTCCTTTTATGGCTATCGTTACAAAGGCGTTTACCAGAATACCGCAGAAACCTTTGCCCTGGATGCCAACGGCAAGGTCATGACCGACTACAAGGGTGATGTCATTGGCATGAAAAACGGCTCCATCCCTGTCTATCCCGGTGATGCCAAATACGAAGACATCAACCACGACGGTGTTATCAACGACTATGACATTGTATACCTGGGCAATTCCAACCCCCTCTTGATTGGTGGTGGTGGCTTTACGGCCAAATACGGCGCTTTCAACCTGACTACCTTCTTCTACGGCCGTTATGGTCAGAAGGTAATCAACGCCGCCCGCATGTCACTTGAAAGTATGTACGGTAACAGCAACCAGAGCACAGCCGTATTGAAACGGTGGCGTTCGGAAGGTGATGATACAAACATCCCCAGGGCCTTATATGGCTTGGGTTACAACTACCTGGGTTCAGACCGCTTTGTGGAGGATGCCTCGTTCATACGACTCAAGACACTGTCGTTAACCTACAATGTGTCGAAAAACCTTTGTAAACGTTTGGGTGTCAATAGCCTCAATATTTTCTGCACAGGTTACGACCTGTTTACCTGGACCAATTACACCGGCCAGGATCCCGAAGTTGGGTTGCCCAACAAGGCTACTGACCTGGTCAAAGACAACGCCACTACACCCTGCTCCAAGCGCGTTTCCCTGGGTTTCAATCTTAACTTTTAACGGCATCAACCATGAAACGACTATTTTCCCTACTATTGATAGCATCCATGATGACCCTGGCAGCTTGCAACGATTGGTTGGAAGTGCTGCCCAACAACGAGCAGGTCACCGGCAAATACTGGAAATCCAAGGAAGACGTGGAGGCCGTGCTGACCTCAGGCTACCTCTACATGCGTGAGTCAGTCCCCACCATGATCCGTTGGGGTGAATTGCGTGGTGGCACCCTCTACTCCAATAACGGCGCTGATGTGCCCCTGCAGGATTTCAATATGGAGTCCACGGCCTCCATCTGCGATTACAGCGTTTTCTATAAAATCATCAACATGGCCAATTCCGTGTTGAAGTACGCTCCAGCTGTCAGAGACCTCGATGAAACCTACTTCGAGCCGGTGATGAAATCACACCTGGTGGAAGCCTACTTTATGCGCGCCTTTAGCTACTTCCAATTAGTGAGGAACTATGGGGAAATACCCTTGGTGTTGGAAGCCTATGTCAACGACGATGCGTCCTATACAATTGCCAAGTCGGACGAAGCCACCATTGTCGCCCAGATTAAAGCAGACATCCTGACTGCCTTGCATAGCGGCGCCGCCAAGGAAACCTATGAGGAAACCTGGCAAACCAAAGGCAGGGCCACCAAATGGGCTTTGTACGCTTTGATGGCCGATGTGTGCCTTTGGGACGAGGATTACGACCGCTGTATTGCCTACAGCGATAGCATCCTCACAGCCACAGCCTCCTTCAGGCCTGTGTTCATGCAAGACCCCC
>JAAYBL010000219.1 GCA_012718945.1 Bacteroidales bacterium | reverse complement strand
GTGAGGCTCCTTTCCCCGCCTGCATTGAGGACGTGAAGTGCGCGGTAAGGTGGCTCAGGGCCCATGCCAACGACTACCAGGTGGATCCCAACAGGGTAGGCGCCTACGGCCATTCCGCAGGAGCCCATCTGGCTTTGATGCTGGGCATGGTACCAGCCTCGGCAGGTCTTGAAGGCGATGGTGGCTGGTTGGATCAGTCCAGCGTGGTCAATGTGGTGGCCGCCGGTTCTCCGCCCACCGAGTTGGGTCGCGACGTACCCATGGCTAAAAAAGAATGGTGGCCCATCGGTTACATTGGAGGCAACCATCCGCCGCTTTTCCTCATACAGGGTGGTGCCGATCCCGTGGTACGCCCCGTATTGACGGAAGATTTCGTCAACAAGATGAAGGCAGCCGGTGCCACTGTTGAATATCTTTTCCTGGAAGGTATTGGTCATGGAGCCGCCTATGCAGATAAACTGGAGGTCACTGATCCGGCCATCGAAGCGTTTTTTGCCACTTATTTGAAACCCTGAAGACATCGCGTGTGTCATTAATTACTACATACTTTTACCATGAAAACACAACTCATACGAAATCTTCTTGTGTTGACGGTGTTAATAGCTGGCATCAGTGATGCCAGCGCTCAACCCGCTCAATCTGCCGACACAGTCTATCTTACCCAGACACAGGTGAACGCCCTATTTGCGACCGCATCAAAGAACTATCCCGGCGTGCATGACCCCAGTGTCGTTTACAATAACAACGGCACCTACTACATCTTCGGATCGCACAATGCCATCGCCAGAACCACAGACCTCAAGAACTGGACCTCTGTGGGCAACAGTAACTTATTTGGCATACAAGGCAGTACCGGCACCGTAACGGCGACCAGCTACAACAACGCCTTTAAAACAAATATGACCAAGACCGTCAAGGTGCTGAAAGCGGGTGTACCCACAGACGTGACTTTCGGCAATTTTGATGCGGCTGCGTGGAACTGTGCCATTGACCAGGATGGCAAAGCCTGGACGGTGGCCGGCAATATGTGGGCTCCCGACGTGATTTATAACGTGGCCATGAAGAAATGGTGCATGTACCTGAGTCTTAACGGCCCCAGGTGGAACTCAACCATTATTCTGTTGACAGCTAATGCCATAGAAGGTCCCTATGTCTATCAAGGCCCTGTTGTATATACCGGCTTCCGCAATTCGACCGATCCCAAGATTTCCTGGAAGCTCACCGACCTGGAACTGGTTATTGGTACGCAATCTACACTCCCTTCACGCTACAACCGTGGCGAAGGCTGGGGCAGTTACTTGCCGCATGCTATTGACCCCTGTGTGTTTTATGATGAACAGGGACAATTGTGGATGGCTTACGGGTCATGGAGCGGTGGCATTTTCATGTTAAAACTCAACAATGAAAATGGTCTGCGTGATTATACGACAACGTATCCGTTGCAAAATGATGGCTCCGGTCATCCCTTAAGTGATCCCTACTTTGGCAAACAGATTGCCGGCGGCTATTACGTTTCCGGTGAAGGTCCTTATATTCAACATATTGGCAATAAGTACTACCTGTTTGTCACCTATGGTGGTCTGGAGGCTGCCGGCGGGTACACCATGCGCACCTTTTCCAGCACGAATCTCGACGGACCTTATGTGGATAATTCCGGTGAGAGCGCCATTTTCAACAGTTATAAACTGAACTTCGGTCCCAATGATGCGACCAAGCGTGGCAACTTGTTGGTCGGCGCGTTTGGAAACTGGAGTTTGCAAACCAACGGTGAGGTGGCTCAGGGACACAATTCGGCTATCGTGGATGACAAAGGACGCGCCTTTGTGGTGTATCACACCAGGTTCAATACGGGTAATGAGTGGTTTCAAAATCGTGTGCATCAATTATTTACCAGTGAGAATGGGTGGTTGTTGTCGGCTCCGATGGAATTCAATGGTGAAACCGTGAACGATGACTCCATCGCTTCGGGTTGTCATTTTGCCCTGGAAGACATTCCTGGTGCGTATTCGATGCTCATTCACAACTATGGACTCGACAACAAGGCGCTGGCGCTTTCCACACCCAAGCAGGTGATGCTGACCGCCGATGGTAAAATTAGCGGAGCGTTGACCGGAACCTGGGCCATGAAGGAAGGTACAGGATTCATCACTTTTACAGTGGGGGGGCTTACCTATCGTGGGGTGGTTGTCCCACAAACCATTGACGGCTCGACACTCAAGGCTATCGGACTGACGGGCGCTGCACAAAGTGGGCAAATGGCCTGGGCCTACAAGGTCCTGGCACCGTATGCTGTGGCGTACAATGTCAAAAAGATGGTTGCACCTGTGAGCCAAAATGCCACAATAAGAACACACGTAGATTTGTCGACTCCCACCTATTATGGTGCTTCGAATTCGTGGGAATCCTCTCAGCCCACGGTGATCAGTCATACGGGAAAATACAGCCCTGCGGATACGGCCACGTTGGTGACACTGACTTGTCGGATTGCCGCCGAGAAGTACGCTTTCAAGAAAGACTATACCGTGACAGCAGCCAAGGCTGATTCACTGCCCGGAGACTATCTTTCCAATATTGTTGCTTATTACGATTTTGACAGTACCACCATTGTCAACCAATACAACGACGTTCAAAAAGGCATCTTGAAGCAAATGCTTTACGGCTCATATCCGACCTTGAAAACAGATGGCGCCCGTATCGGGCAGGTACTTCATGTCAACGGAGGGAAGCATTCAACCAATACTGGTGGTTATTGCTACATGCCCAATCCTTTGGAGGGAAAGACGGGCTTGACGGGTGTGACCGTCAGTGCCTGGGTGAAACGCGCGGATGCGACGGATTTTTTCGCTACTGCCTGGGCGTTTACCAGTAGCTATCCCAACCTGACGACCAAGCAGCAACGCTTGTTCCTTACGGTGAATAATTACATCGGATTTACCAATCAGGTGGATACGTTTGCCGTCAATTACCCCAAGGTGGTCAACAACAGCATAACGGTGGGTACCTGGAAACTGGTTACGGTGGTGATGGATACCAGCAACATTGATATCTACATCAACGGTACGAAGTTTTCCAAATTGTTTACGTCGACCAGCGGTACCAATGTGGCAGACTTTGACTTTACCAAAGTGATGGACATGCTCTCAACGGCCAAATTCATCACGCTTGGTATGGGAAATGGTATATCAGGTGCCACTGCCGATTACGATGATCTGCTTGTTTATGATCGGGCTTTATCAGCCGATGATGTCAAACTGCTTTATGCCATGGAACGTCGTGTGACTGACTTCACAGCAGGAAAACTGACCGGCATTGAGACCATTAAAACTAGACCCAGGCAGCACCGGGTGCACGACAATACTTATTACGACCTCATGGGACGCAAAGTGGTGCATCCCACAAAACCTGGTGTGTATTTTTACAACGGGGAGAAAATCATGCTGAAATACGCGAACTAACGAATCATTTACTCATGAAAAAGCGGTGTATGTTGTTCGTGGGTTTCATTGGGTTGATAGCCATGACGGCTCAGTCTTTTGGTGTTAACCGAGAACCCCAAACCATGTGGCTGTATGAGGCCTCATCAGCAGAAAACGCAGCCACTGATCCCTCCAACCGACCCTCTATGACGGTGTTTTTACCAGAAGCCTCGAAAGCTAACGGTACTGCCGTGATTGTCTGTCCAGGTGGTTCCCTGGTTTCCCATGCCTGGGATAGTGAGGTGTTGCCCCTGGCAACCTGGTTGAACGAACGAGGTATAGCTGTGATTGGTCTTAAATACCGTCTGCGAACAAAGCAAGCCGTCGGTGCACCGGCCAACGTTAAGCCGCTAGGTGTTAGCTTGTGGAATTTAATCAGTTGAAAAAGGCCAATACCAATCACTTTCCGACCCAGGAGCCTGATACGACCATAGATAACGCCATCAGCGATGCACAACAGGCTCTATTATTGACCAGGAATCATGCCAGCCAGTGGGGAATCAATCCTGAACGAATAGGCTATGTTGGTTTTTCCGCCGGAGGTGGTGTGGTGGTCGGGGCTACCGTGAGGGCTACAGCCGCTACGATGCCTGCCTTTCTGGGTACACTGTACGGCCCGTCACTCATCGATGTTGAGGTTCCCAAAAACGCTCCGGGCCTGTTCATAGGGGTGCACGCTGATCATCCCAATGTAGCAGCGGGTTGCATGGCTCTTTTCATGGAATGGAAAAAGGCTGGCATCGATGCCGAGTTGCATGTGTATGGCAAATACACAGGTGGTATGTTTGGTGGTAACCAGTTGAAAGATAGAAATACGCCGAATGGAGCCTGGCAAGAAACGTTTTATAGTTGGTTGGTGGCAAACCGGTACGTTGAATCGGTGGCCCAACCAGTGGCAACCATTACGTCGGGTGCCATTCAAGGCTCTCTCAACGATGAAATTGTGTCATTCAAGGGGATTCCGTATGCTCAGGCTGAACGGTTTATGCCCCCTCAAAAAGTAACCCCCTGGTCTGGTGTTCGTTCCTGTACGGCATATGGACCCTGGGCGCTGCCGAATCTCAGTCCAAGAAGGCTCAGGCACCCGTGTACGTCTTTCTCTTCAACTGGAAATCGCCCACTCCCAGGGGTATCATTGGCTCTGCTCACGGTCTGGAAATTCCCTTTGTGTTCAATACGACCCAGTTGGAAGGGCATTTGATCAGTCCGGATGACAAACAGGCCCAGGCCTTGGCAGAGAAAATGAGCGATGCCTGGGTGAGCTTTGCAAAAACCGGGCGGCCTGCTGCCAAGGGGTTGCCAACCTGGGATGCCTATGATACACAAAAAGGGGCCACCATGTTGTTTGACAACACCTGTGAAATGCGGTACCACTTTGACAAGGCGCTGCAGGCCATCCTGACGGATTTCCTCCAATGAGGTGTTTTCAGCTTTCCTTTGATTTCTCTGCCTGATACTGGGTAGGGGTGAGGCCAAACATGGCTCCGAAGCATTTGGCAAAGTAGGAGTGATTGGAAAATCCGACTTTGTACATGACTTCGGCGACAGTGAAGTTGCGGTTCGACAGGAGTAAGGCCGCTTTTTTCATGCGGATGGTTCGAATGTAATCGATGGCGGTCATGCCTGTTAATCCCTTAATCTTTCGATAGATTTGTTTTTGTGATTGCCCCGTCATCTGACAAAGAAACTCCACGTTCAGGTCAGGGTTGGCTATTTGGTCTTCGATGATGTGGGTGATGTTGGCCAGGAGTTTCTCATCGTCGGAAACCTCGTGGACAGCTGTCGGGGTGGTGAGTTTTTCGACTCTTTGCTGCTTTTCAAGGAGGTTGTGGGCTTCCACCAGCTGATGTACACGCATGCCAAGGATTTCAGGGTCGAAGGGTTTCGAAACAAAGGCATCTATGCGGAGTTTGATGCTTTTGAGTTCGGTTTCCTTGTCGTTTTTGGCCGTGAGTAGAATGATGGGGGTTACAGAGGTGGGTAAAGTATCCCTGAGACGCTGACACATTTCCAGACCGTCCATGACGGGCATTTTTACATCACAGAGTATGATATCGGGTTTGGTCTCAAGAATAATCTTAAGGCCGGCTTTGCCATTGTTGGCCACCAGGCATTGAAAGTCTGACTTAAAGTAGTCTTGAATAAATGTCGCAATGGCGGTATTATCTTCCACAATAACCATGAGTGGTTTTTGCCTGGGTGAGGCTTCGGTACTTTCCGGCTTGACGGATGGTGTGTTGTCCGTATAACGCTGTAAGGGCAGGGTGACCGTGAAGGTGCTCCCTTCCTGTGGTTTGGAGTGGACGGTGACGGTGCCTCCGTGTTGTTCCGTAAAGGTCTTCACCAAGTAAAGGCCGATGCCCGTGCCTCCGCTTTCCTGGTTGTTGGGTGCCTGATAGAAGCGTTGAAAGATAAATGGCAGGGATTTTTCGGTGATGCCTTCACCTGTGTCTGAAACGGAGATTTTCAAGGTGCTGTCTGCATCGTTGTAGTTGATTGACAACAAAATGGTATCGCCTTCGTGACTAAACTTACAGGCATTTGACAAGAGGTTGTTCAGGATGGATT
This sequence comes from Bacteroidales bacterium, assembly GCA_012718945.1. Lineage (GTDB taxonomy): Bacteria > Bacteroidota > Bacteroidia > Bacteroidales > UBA1402 > UBA8389. Next base: position 9,706 of record JAAYBL010000219.1, on the reverse strand, counting down.
CCGCCTTGACAACGTCGATATCGACCACAATGGAGTCAGGGTTGGCGCTGAATACGTAGTTCAGTTTTTTTTGGCGCATGGTGCCGGCCATGGCATCGCCTATGGTCTTGGCAAATTCCACACATTCCACCCTGGACAGGATGAGGCTGCCGGGTAGGTTGTCCTCGTTGCGGTAACAATCGATGGTCTGCTGAACCAGGGTGTTGAGCTTCAAGGCGTTTTGTTGAATGTTGGCCAGGATGTCCAGCTGGTCTTCGTTTCGCTTGTCCTGCATCAGTTTGCTCAGAGGGGCAATAATCAGGCTGAGCGGGGTTTTCAGCTCGTGGGCGATGTTGGTCAGGAAGTCGTTTTTCATCTTGCTTTGCTCCACGGTTTTTTCTCGTTCGATGCGGACAATCCTGAGTTTGTTGCGTTGCACGAAAAAGCTGATGCACCATAAGATCAGACCGATTATGAGCAGCAAATAAACCACTTTTGCGAGGTTGGAGGCGTACCAGGGTGGGGTGATGATGATGCGAAACTGCATCAGGCTGTCGTCTGTTTCCTTGGCAGCATTGGCTGGGTAGGCTGTCAAATCGTAGATGCCTGGAGATAACATGAACAGGGTGAGCAGGTGGTTGCTGGTGCTGGCGGTGGTCCAATAGTTGTTGTCTTTATGGATACGAAACAGGTATGTTTGATTGCGGCTTTCTTTGGTGTAGTTTAAGTCAGAAAGACGAAGCAACAGGTTGTTTTCCTTGTAGGAGAGCTTGATGGAATTGGTGTGACGAACGGCTGGTTCATCTGGTTTGTTTTGGTAGGGTTGTATGTTGACCAGTACGGAGGTGACAACGAGTTTGTGGTGGGTGTCCCTGTTGCTTTTGGGGGAAGTGGTACAAGTGGCAAGCCCATCGGCGCCACCCAGCAGGAGGGTGTTGTCTTTTTTATCGTAGTACAGGCTGTAGAAAAGTTGGTCGTACTGCATAAGCCTGGAGGCTGTCCAGCTTTGTTTGTCGATGACCCATAGCCCTTCTGTGGTGGTGGCCCAGATGGCGGTGCCGACGTCCGTCATGGAGAGAACCAGCGCGTTCTTGGCGTTGTTGAAAGGAATGGTTGCTGCCTGGCCTTTTTGGGCATTCATGACGACCACGGTATTCAGGCAGCCTATCCAAATCTGTCCATCTGCGTCGCTTGTCAGGCAATTGGGCTGTCGTCCGGGAGCGTGTTGTTGAAAGGGAAAGGCAAGGACTTGCTGTGTCTTGGGATGGATGATGGTCAGCTTTTTTTCATGGCTTAGGGCCCAGATGGCACCGGTATTGTCCAGGCTGAGGGCTTCGATGTTGTCGCTAGGTAGTCCATTGGTTTTGGAATAATGTTCATCGGCTACCGTGATGGGGTGTTTCAGAAGGTGTTGTTTATTCACCTTGAACAAACCTCCGTTGTACGAGGAGACCCAAAGGTTGCCGATTTTGTCTTCCAATACGGCGAACGCCCATGTTGATTGATGGGTACCGGCTTGATTGCGAAGGGCATAGTGCTGTAGCTGAGCTGTTTTTTCATCGTAGCGTATTAAACCGAAATCGGTAGAAATCCAGATATGGTAATCCTTGTCTTCGTAGAGGTTCCTGACCTGATTGTGGGGCAGGGGGTAGGCAGGGTTACCCATGGTGTACCATCGTACGTTAGGGTCGATGGCATCCAGGGTGTTGGTTTGGATGAGGCCGTTGTCACCGCCCAGCCAATAGCGGCCTTTGCTATCTCTGAGCAACTTGTTGAAGATGTTGCCTTGAGTGCTGCCGGTGAATTGGTAGATGGGGCGGTAGGTGATCCCTCTGTGGCTGGGAGACATGGACAGGCCATGGTTGGTGCCGAACCACATATTGCCATCTTTATCCATGAATGAACTCCAGATGATATTGTTGGTCAGCGAGTTGGGCTGCTGGGCGTTGTGTTGAATCATCCGGGTGTTTGTTCCTTCATACAGAAACAGCCCGTTGTCGGTACCTAGCAGGAGATTGTTATCCGTATCGAGACAGATGGTTTTGACAACGGGATAATGTCCAACGCGTTTGAAGGTGTTGGTGGCTGGGTTGTAACTGGTCAATCCGTTGCCTTCGCCAATCCAGAGGGTTTTTCGTTGTTTGTCTTTAGCCAGGGAATGAACCGTTCGCCATTCGTTAGGCTGTTGTTGCAGCGGTTGGTAGGTGTAGTCCTTCAGTGAGATCCGCCCTAACCGGCGGTGTGTTCCGATGTACAGATAACCATCGGCTTCCATCAGTGTGTTGATCAGGTTTTTCTGTTGATCGTCAAGCGGGTCGAGTGCTATGTGATAGCGCTTTTTCTGCTTGAAGTTGTATCGATAGAGACCGTCGGCACAGCCCAACCAGAGGTCTTCCTTGGTCAGGGCGATGGCTCTGATGTCGTTTGTGATTGGTTGTTCAAATGCTTCGTACCTGTCGTATCGATGGTTGTACATCAGGAGCTCTTTTTCGGTGCCCAGCAGAAAATAATCCTCTTTGTATAGAAGGCCGCATTTAATCAGGGTGTTCGCCGGACTGTCAACCTGAAAATGGGGGATAGCTTCGTAACCGTCATAGCTGAATAGGCCTTTATTGGTGCCCAGCCAAAGGAGTCCTTGTTTATCTTGTTGAATCCAATGGATGGCATCGGCTTCCGGATTGAGGGTCGCGTTTTCAAACGACTGGTATCGTGTGTTGGCTCCAAAAAGAGAGGCTGTTGCTAATGGTATGATAATTAGCAAGATGAGTATTCTTTTGAAAGGGTATGACGGGGCAACGGCTGAAAGCATGAGTGACGGTTTTCAGGAGGTATAGGTAAGGTGGTTTCGGTTAACAAAACTAGTAAAAATGGTCGGTTTTTATGAAGTGAGTATCCCTTTTTGTGATTGAACATCACCCTTCTCAACGGGGGCTATCCATTTGAATAGATGCATGCTTTTCAAAAATCTGTATATTTGCAACTGAAACCTTGCTACTCATGAAAAATCATAAAAGAAACCCCTTGTTTTACTTGGTTGTGTTGACAGGATTGGTCCTACTGAACCTTCCTGCAACAGCGCTTCAACAGCGTACCGTTCTCACTCATCTGACAACAGAAGACGGCCTTTCTCAAAACACCGTCGTCTCTGTCCACAAGGACAAGAAAGGTCAACTCTGGTTTGGTACATGGGACGGGCTTAACAAATACGATGGCTATCGTTTTACGGTATACAAGGGCAATAGCGATCCTGCTGATGAGAACAGCCCTTTGCATACAAGGGTTGAAGTGATCAAGGAAGATCGTTTTGGTTTTCTCTGGATCAAGACCTACGATGATTTGTTATACCGCTTTGATCCTTCCAAAGAATACTTTCTGCGTGTGTCTGCCACAAGGGGGACTGGCACCGAGGCCGCATACGACAGGGTCTCTGATTGGTGGGTCCTGGATAACGGAGATGTGTGGTGCCAGTTGGAAAAAGGCGGTTCGTTCAAAGTGAGCACCGATACGGTGAGCAAGGCACTGTTGATTTCCAGACCTCTTTCTGGTGCTGAATTGTCAAAGATGGGCCTTCTCAATTTGGTTTACCTGGACAGGGAGGGCTCAACCTGGTTTTTAGCGGAGAAGGGGTTGGCCAGGCAACGTAAAACGGAAAAGCATCCTGTCATCGTACTTGGTGAAAAGGGCGGTCAACGCCAACTGGGTAGCCGATCGTTTCGTAGCTGTATTGAATCAAATCAGGCGCTTTTCTTCGGAGGGGCCAACGGCTCGCTATGGGTCTATGAACGGGCAGCCGGCGCTTTTCATGAGATTAAGACAACACTGACTTCTGCGGTGATCTCTTTGCTCAACTTGCCCGATAACCGCTTGTTGGTGGCTTCGGCCGAACAGGGCTTTTTGCTGATGGATGTGCAAACCGAACAAAGGAAGCATTTTACGCGGATGTCACACCCGGCTATGGCCAGTGACAGGCTGAACGGTGCCTATGTGGACAGTCATGGTGATATCTGGCTGTCGACCGATCAACGGGGTGTTTTACGTTTTCAGCCTGACGACAACCGTTTCACTACGCTGTGGCTCAAAACCCCCAATGCGTTGCGATCGACGGCTCAACAAACCTCCTTTTTTGTCTTTGAAGATGCACTGGGAACGTTGTGGGTGCACACCAGGGAGGGTACGCTGTTTCCCTTCAACCGTGAAACCAATAGCCTGGATTGGTTTTTCAACAAGCCTGGGGATCCCGACTGTGTGTTTAAAACCAACATCCAGGTAGCCTGGGCTGATCCGGAGGGAGTACTTTGGCTCTGCAGTGGCAACCAAGGTATCTACAAGTGTGTGACCCGTAGTCGGGGCTTTCGTTTCACATCGCTTGAATCGTTCGTTCATAGTGGTACGCCTGATATCAGGTGTTTGTTCAAGGATCCCGCCGGACACACCTGGGTAGCCTCCAAAGCCGGTGAGCTACGGGTGTTTGACCAGACAGGTCGTTCCTTGGGCGTGCTGTGCAGCGATGGTCAACTTAGACCAAAGGGCGATAGTAAACTCGTGGTCTATGATATGTTGCTTGATCAACGGCAGCGTCTCTGGTTGGCCACCAAAGGGCAAGGATTGGTGCGGCTTGAACCTGGAAATGCGACCTTCACTTCCTTTGAATTTACGCGTTTTGTTCACCAGCCCAGTGACCCTTATAGCTTGTCGAACAATAATTTATATGGCTTGTTGGAAGACGGCAAAGGTAGGCTTTGGATAGCCTCCTACGATGGTGGTTTGATGCTGCTCAACGAAGAACTTTACAACCGTACGCGCTTCTTACACGCTGGAAATGACCTGCTTGGCTACCCCATGGACCTTTGTTCCAGGGTCAGGTGCCTTGAGCGTGATAAAAAGGGCAACATCTGGGTGGGGACGACCAACGGTTTCCTGGTGTTTTCGGAAACGTTCAGCAAGCCAAGGGAACTGCGTTTTCATCATTTCAGCCGACAAATGGCCACCCGAAATGCCATGTACAGCAGTGACGTGTATGATATTTGTTGCGATGATTCAGGACGTGTATGGCTGGGTACGTTCGGAAATGGCTTAATGCTTTGTACCAATTACACGCCTGGCGTAAGACCTGAGTTGGTGACCTTCAATCAAAAACAAGGTTTTCACACCGATATAGTGCTGGGCTTGGTGGAAGACAACACACACCACCTGTGGGTTACTTCTGAAAATACCTTGGCCAGATTGAACCCGGAAACAGGCAGCTGCGACCGATACAACCGTTACAATGGGCTTGTATCGGGCGATTTCTTGGAAGCATCTGTGTATAAGGATGAAAGGGGGCACCTGCTTTTTGGCAACGCCGCCGGCTTCTATACGGTCAATCCGGATGCCATCAAACGCAACCTTTTTACACCTCGCATTGTCTTTACCCGCCTCCAACTATTTGGCCGTGATGTGGCTGTCGGGGGTAAGGATAGCCCACTGGAACGTAACATTGACGATGTTGCCACGCTTAAGCTGACGCACAAACAACGGACATTCAACATAGAATTTGCGGCCCTCGATTACCAAACGCCAGAAAACATCCAATATGAATACATGTTGGAAGGATTTGAGGAGGAATGGAATATGGCGTCCAAACAACGGATAGCGACCTATACGGGCTTACCTAGGGGCGAATACACATTGCTCGTACGATCCACCAATAGCGACGGGGTCTGGGCTGATAATACAAGGGCCTTGGAAATTAAGGTCTTGCCTTCTTTCTGGGAATCCATTTGGGCCATTGTCTTGTACATATTGCTGGGATTGTTGGTGGCCGGCCTCATAGTCTATCTGTTGATTTTCTTTATGCGGCTTAAAAATGAGGTATTGTTGGAACAAAAATTGTCGGATCTGAAGTTGCGCTTTTTCACCGATATCTCCCATGAATTGCGCACACCCTTGACCTTGATATCGGCTCCGATTGAGCACATCCTTAAGCACGAAGATGTGTCTGATGCTGTCAAGGGCCAGCTTCAGATTGTCCAGCGGAATACCGACCGTATGACCAGGCTCATCAACCAGATTCTGGATTTCCGTAAGGTGCAGAACAAGAAAAAACGCCTCCAACTCAGGGAGGCCCCTTTGTCAGACCTTGTCAGAAAGAGCTGTGGCCATTTTGAGGAAATCGCCAAAGAGAAAAACACCATTTTGTCGCTGGAAGACAATAGCCAGGGTATTTTGGTGTGGCTAGACGAAAACGCCCTTGACACCATTTTGTTCAATCTTTTATCCAACGCCTTCAAGTTTACCCCGGCTGAAAAAGAAATCAGGGTCAAATTGTTTGCTACGGAAACCGAAGCGGTGCTGCAGGTCATCGATCAGGGTGTTGGAATAGAAAAATCGAAACTGCCCCTCATATTTGAGCGCTTCTATTCAGCCGATGAAGGCACAGAAGCCTCCAAACGCAGCACGGGCATTGGTTTGTCGTTGACCAGGGAATTGGTCAACCTGCATGGCGGAACCATCAGTGTGACCAGTGAACCGGGTCAGGGTACCATGTTCGAGGTCCGATTTAAGTTGGGGGTTGGTCATTTTGGAAAGGAAGTCGATTACTTGCTCAATGACGGCGTGGCCTTGCCGGCCAATCAGCCTGCTTGTGATGAAGAAGTCCATGAAGGCCTCCCCGTGGGCAGGGATGATACACAGATGGTCTTAATCGTGGAAGACAACGAAGACCTCAGGCCCTTCCTGCGCACTGTCTTGGGTAAACGATACCGCGTAGCCGATGCGGCCGACGGAAAGACTGGCTGGGAGATGGTACAGAGCCTCATGCCTGATTTCATCATCACCGACTTGATGCTGCCTGGCTTGAGCGGATCTGACTTAATCCGTTTGGTCAAATCGGACGATAGGACCTGTCATATCCCCGTGGTGGTGTTGACGGCCAAGACCAACCTGGAAACCAAATTGGAATGCCTGGACCTGGGAGCTGACGACTACATCACCAAACCCTTTAGTGCCACTTTCCTGGAGGCGAGGGTGTCCAATATGATTGAACAGCGGAGCAAGTTGCAATCGTTCTTCCGGGAGCGTTGGCTGGTCAACGAAAGTAAAGTGGATATCGAAGTGCCCATGCCTCAGGCACACAGCCGTGACGAGGAATTCCTGGAGCGCTTGATGAGTGTGATGGAAAAAAACATCTCCAATGGGGCCTTCTCGGTGGAACAGTTCTGTTCGATGGCCGGTTACGGGCGTACAGTCTTTTTCAACAAACTCAAGAGCTTGACGGGACTCTCGCCCAATGAGTATATTCGCGAAGTACGTATCAAGCGGGCTGCCCAGCTCCTGGAGGTGGGCGAATATACGGTGTCGCAGATTACCTATATGGTGGGCATGAACGATTCCCGCTACTTCAGCAAGTGCTTCAAGCAGCGGTATCACATGACCCCCACCGAGTACAGGGAAATGAAGCATAAAACCGTGTAATTGTGTGTTATTTAGGGTAATAAACCACGCCAAATGAATATTTTCTTTTTAATCGCTTCGTTCAATGCGTTTTTCTTTGCGTTGCTCAGTTTGAAAAAGAAACGGTCGGCGCACGATAACATCCTGACAGCATGGTTGATCTATCTGGGTTTGTATACCGGCTTGTATGCGCTGTTTAACGAGACCTTGTTTGTGGATCACAACTTGCTTTCAGGTAGTTTGATCTCTCTGTTGTTGTTGAACGGTCCATTTCTGTACACATACATCAATGCGTTGCTCGGTAAGCCGCTACGTTTGAAATCCAGGAGTATTCTCCATTTTCTACCCTTCGTTTTGTTTAACGCCTATTTGTTGACGATTTCTTTTTTCCCGGAAGAGGCTTCGCATATACGATGGGAACATACAGCCCATGCTGCTGGTACGCCCTGGCTGTTTAATGCCTTCCTTCTGATGGTGGTGCTGTCAGGCCCCTTTTATTTTGTGTTGTCTATCAGGCGGTTGAAACAGTGGAACATTGATATCTTCAACCACTATTCCACCCATGAACACATCAACCTGGATTGGCTGAGAAAATTGGTGTATGCCTTTGGTGTAATATGGACTATCTTGATGATGGCTGCGACCGTACATCATGTTTTTCATTTGTTTTCATGGGTTTTCTGTACCCACGGATTGACGCTTTCATTGTCTCTTTTTGTCATTCTAATTGGCTATTTCGGTTTGGGACAACAAGCGGTCCAGTTGCCAGTCCCCGTTAGTAATGAGGTGAGGGACGCTGATGTCAAGGTCTCGTATTCCAACGTCTTTCTGAAAAAAGAGGACGTTGATGTGTATGTGACACGGTTGAATCACTACATGGCCGATGAGAAACCCTTTCTGGATCCCATGTTGACGTTACCTGATCTGGCCAGCCGGTTAGATATGCCGGCTCACCACCTTTCAAGGGTCATCAACGAGCAGTTTGGCAAGAATTTTTTTGATTACATCAATCAATTCAGGGTAGAAGAGGTCAAGGTCAGAATGACGAATCCGGCTTATGCCCATTTATCGCTCTTAGGGATAGCGTTTGATTGTGGTTTCAATACCAAATCGACGTTCAACCGCGTGTTTAAAAATGCGACAGGGTATACCCCCAGTGCGTATAGGGATAAAGTATAAGGTGAAGGATTCGATCGAAAGGATGCAACAGGTGTCTTGCTTTGTAAAGTAGGACGTACAATTGTTCGTTTTTGTGGTCTCATCCTAGAAAGTAGGTCGCGCTGGCTGTTTTGTTCGTGTAGGTTTGCATCAACATTCATTCACTAAAACAAACGCCGTATGAAAACTAACACTCGTTTTTTTGTTTCAACCCTTTTGGTTGCCTTATTTCTCACACTCACAACAACTCCGTTGTTTGCCCATTGTGATTCTTATGATGGACCTACTGTTAAAGATGCACAAAAGGCACTTGAAAGCAACAATGTATCGTTGGTCTTGAAATGGATTTCACCCGAACAGGAGCAAATAGTCGTTCCCTTGTTCCAAAAAACCTATGCTCTCAAAACGGGTGATCAAGAAGTGTACAAAATCGTAGAAAAACACTTTCTGGAAACGCTGGTGCGCTTGCACAGGGAGACGGAAGGAGCGCCGTTTACTGGTTTGAAACCAACTGGTTCGACCAAGAAGATCGTACAACTGAGCGATAAAGCGCTTGTAAGCAACCAAAGTGAGACTGTACTTGGTCCCTTATCAACATTTCTCAATAAGGTGATTCGTGAAAAATACGACAAAGTCATTTCCCTTGAAAAGATTAAGAACAACTCGCCACAACAGGGCCGTGCCTATGTAAAAGCGTATGTCGATTACACACATACCATTGAAGCGATTCATGATTTGTTGGAACAGGGTGGCGGACATGCCCATTGATAGGGCACTTGACCAATGCCGTATGGTGTTGGAAAACAGCTTTATGAGAACGAAAAATAACTCCCTTTTGGGGGTTGTTTGTTTTCAGGAGTGTGTTACCTTTGCGAGGTAATGTGTGTTGCTTTAACCTGAATGAAAGTAAACCTTACTAACGAACCAATGAAAACACAGTATGCCCGATTTTTGATGGTATTGACCGTGATGGTCGTCTTGATGATGGGAACCTCTCAACCGCTTAAGGCGTTAGAGTATACCCTGGTTTGTGAGGCTACGGCCGATACGGTGGTACTGGATTCGGTGTTTGTGGAAAACATGACCCAGGATACCGTGGTTAAACTGGGAGGACAGGATATCCTGAAACTGGTGGATG
>JAAYBL010000218.1 GCA_012718945.1 Bacteroidales bacterium | reverse complement strand
GTTTGGGCAGTGTTCTCGGTTTGAACCTGGCAGCGGTGGCAGCAATGGCGGCAATGTGCGCGGGACGGGTGCCGCAACAGCCCCCCACAATGTTGATCCAACCCTTTTCGAAGTACTTCGCCAAGGTGTCGGCCATCGTCTCCGGAGTCTCGTCGTACTCGCCAAATTGGTTGGGAAGGCCGGCGTTGGGGTGAATGCTCACCGGGTAGGAGGCCAACGTAGCCAACTCTTCCAGGTAAGGCTTCATTTGGGTCGCACCAAAGCCACAATTCATGCCAACGCTCAACAACTCGACGTGGGATATGGAGGTTAAAAAGGCTTTAAGTGTTTGGCCCGACAGCGTACGCCCACTGGTATCAGCTACGGTAACAGAAACCATGACGGGCAACGAAACGCCAGACTCCCTCGCTTCTGTCTGAATGGCAAACAGGGCCGCTTTGGCATTGAGGGTGTCGAAAATGGTTTCCACCAGGAGGATGTCCACGCCTCCTTCTCTTAATCCCCTGACTTGGTCGCGGTAAGCGGTTACCAATTCATCGAAGGTCACGGAGCGGGCGCCGGGATTGGATACGTCGGCCGACATGGAAGCCGTCTTGTTGGTCGGCCCCATCGAGCCAGCGACAAAGCGGGGTTTGTTTGGGGTCAGTGCTGTCTGGCGGTCAGCGGCATCCCTGGCCAACAGGGCGGCTTGACGGTTAATTTCATACGCCAGGTCGGACATGCCATAGTCGGCCAGCGAAATGGCATTGGCGTTGAAGGAGTTGGTTTCAATGATGTCGGCACCGGCAGCCAGGTAGGCGTCATGGATTTCGGTAATGACAGCTGGTTTGGTGAGGCACAACAGATCGTTGTGTCCCTTCAGATTGCCGCTGCAGGAACAGAAACGTTCCCCGCGAAAGTCGGCCTCGTTGAGTCCGCAGGCCTGTATCATAGTGCCAGTGGCACCGTCCAGCACCAGTATGCGCTCCCTGAGCAGGAGGCGTAGTTGTTCGATCATGGATCCGGTGGAATTTTCGTCAAAGGTAGGGTTTTTTCCGTTAGGAAAAGATATCTTTGCCGCCGGAACTACCCGCTTTCAGCACAGGACCAGGATAAACAGAACGCCTATGAACGAGGTTCATCGTATAAAAATCACAGACAAGGTGGAAATTGGCGGTCAAAACCGCTTTGTATTGCTGGCCGGCCCCTGCGCCATCGAGGGGGAGGGTATGGTACTGGACACCGCCGCCGTCTTGAAAGAGACCTGCTCGGCATTGGGCATTCCCCTGGTGTTCAAAGCCTCCTTCGACAAGGCCAATCGTTCGTCCATTCACGCCTCCAGAGGTGTTGGGCTGGAAGAAGGCCTACGTATCCTCCAGCGTGTCAAGACCGAGCTGGGACTGCCCATCGTGACCGACGTGCACGAGACCTGGCAATGTTCCCTGGTGGCCGAGGTGGCCGATATCCTGCAAATTCCTGCCTTTCTGTCCAGACAAACCGACCTATTGGTGGCTGCAGCCGAAACCGGCCGGGTGGTCAACGTCAAAAAAGGGCAATTTATGGCACCCTGGGATATGCGTAACGTCATAACCAAAATGCAGGAAGCCGGTAACGACAAGGTGTTGCTCTGTGAGCGAGGCAGTAGCTTCGGGTACAACAACCTGGTGGTAGACATGACGGGGTTGGTGGAAATGCGGCAATACGGGTATCCCGTGGTATTCGATGCCACCCATTCGGTGCAAAAACCGGGAGGTCAGGGTACAAGTTCAGGCGGTAACCGCACCATGGTGCCGCCCTTGATCAGGGCTGCCATGGCTGTTGGAGTGGACGGGCTGTTTCTGGAAGTGCATCCTAATCCCGACAAAGCCATTTCCGATGGACCCAACCAACTACGTTTGAGTGAGTTGAGGCCCGTTTTGGAAACAGCCCTGGCGTTGGATAACCTGATAAAAAACGCTTAATGTGATGCGTATGGATTTTCGTTCGTTGAGCCGTTCTGTCTTTGAACAAGAAATCGATCAATTGGCCAAGGTGAGCGCTGCGATAGGCCCTGAAATGAACGCCGTGGTGGATATGATTTACCGTAGCAAGGGGAAGGTGGTGGTCACCGGTATCGGCAAAACGGGCCTCATCGGTCGTAAAATAGCCGCCTCTTTGGCCTCCACCGGCACACTGGCCGTCTTCATGAACGCCACCGACGCCGTACACGGCGACCTGGGCATGGTCTGTCGGGGCGATGTGGTCTTGGCCATTTCCAACAGTGGTAGCACCATTGAAATAACCAACATTCTACCCCCTCTACGCAAAATCGGAGCCAGCATCGTAGCACTGACCGGTCACCCCGACTCCCCTCTTGGCAGGGAAGCCGACCTTATCCTGAACATCGGGGTGGAGGCTGAGGCCTGCCCACTTGGCCTGGCTCCTACTTCTTCCACGACGGCCACGCTGGTTATGGGTGACGCCCTGACCATTTGCCTAATGCACCGCAGGGGGTTTGATATCGACCATTACGCCCTCTTCCATCCAGGAGGCGCTTTGGGTCGTCGCTTGCTTACCCGGGTCAGAGACTTGATGAGCACCGACATCCCCACCGTCAAGGAAGACGACATCTTCAGGGATGTCATTTACACGGTAAGCGACAGACGGAAGGGTATGACCATGGTGGTCAATGCCGAAGGTGTCATGACGGGCATCATCACCGATGGGGATATCCGCCGCGCCGTTCAGCGGTTTGAAGACATCGTCAACAAACGCGCCGTCGACTTCATGACCCACGGTTTCAAGAAAATCGCCGCCAATGCTCAAATCGAAGACGCCCTCCGTTTAATGACCACCAACAAAATCACTTCGCTGGCCGTCACCGAACCCTCAGATTCCTCCACCATCATCGGCCTCATCACCATCCACGACATCATCGACTGCCATAAGGATGGCATCCTTCCTTAGGGATGGCATCCTTTTTGAAAGGATGGCATCCTTGTCGAAAGGATGGCATCCCCGTTACCAAATAAAAAAGGAGCCCGAAGGCTCCCTTTTTATACCATCACTAAACGAGTTCACATTTAGCGGATCATCAACTTCTGAACGTCAACCGTACCGTCTGACATGACATTCTTGACCAGATAAACACCCTTCTGTGAGCCAGCATTGAAGTTTTTAACCTCCTTGCCTGCCAGGTTGTAATAGGTGGTGGAAAGGAGACGTCGGCTGCTAACCACGCCATCCAAGCCGACCGTACCACCGGCGGTATAGGTAAAACCATACATAGCCATCTTGGAACCAGTGCAGAACAGGGTATAGCACTTACCAGCCTTGACAGGGATGGTGATGGGTACGAATATCCAGGTATTGGCAGGATCGACCAAATTTGGCCATCTAACCATGGCAGTATCACCAATAATGCCACCAACAAAGGTAGCACCATCCCTAAATTCTGTTTCATTGGTATACAGGTAGTCGGACACGCCTTCTTCCCCGCACAAAACGTAGGTAAAATCATCAGCCTTGTTAGCCACAATGGGGCATTCGGCAAAATACGTGCGTTTGGTCTTGTTGATGGCGACAGCTATGCTCAGCGCCCCATCAACCGTTACATCAAACAACCACATGGCAGCAGCTCCGAGAGCTTGGTGTTCCCAGGGTTTGGGGTTGTTCTTCCCTTGGCAAGAAAACTCAAACGTTTCTGATCCAATGGTGATGGCCGTGTTGGCTTTCACAATGTCATTGGTATCAAAAAAGAACATAGAGCAACCATCACCTGTGTCCCATACTGTCCCTGCAGCAGGTCCGGGATCAGTCGTGGCTTCGGTGAATTTCTTGGTAACTTGACCGCTAATGGTAGCGGACACCATGGCGACAGCCGCCAAAACGAGTAGCATTTTTTTCATAATCATGGGTTTAAGGTGAATAATGTAGATTAAGGTTAGTTTATAGGATTTTCCGGGGAGCCTAAAAGAAGCTCCCCGGAAAAGAATCATTGAGCCGGAGCGCTTCCGAAGCCTTCATTTTGTTCGATGGTCGCCGTATTAAGGTCAATGGCTGACTGTGGAATGGGGCGGTAGATCTTATTCTTGCCGTCGTTGCCGATAAAACTGGAAGCATCGGTCAATTCAGGGTTGTACAAAACATTGTAATTAATCAATTTCTGTGTCCGACGTAGATCAGTCCAACGTAGACGTTCGGCACACAATTCCAACGCACGCTCCTCAAGGATGTCATCAATCGTTACATTGTTTTTTGTATAAGCCAGGCCGCTGCCTCTGAAAGCGCGTTCACGTACCACATTGAGCCTGTCGTCTGCCGTGCCCTGCACACCAGCCTTCAAATAGGCCTCAGCGGCAATCAGGTAGGTTTCACCCAGGCGTGCCAAAACGATGTCCCTGTAACAGGTATTATTGCCGTATATAGATTCGGGATCGTCAAATTTTCGCACAGCTGCAATACCGAAAACAGCGTCACCCTCTGTACAAGCCTCATAATACGTACATGCTGCACCGTTGGGATGGATGGTTGTTGAAGCCATGGGTATAACTACGGTGGTGGCACGGTAAAGCGTATCGGCAGCCTTCCAAGCGGCAATGTCGGCAGGAGAAGACGCGTAATGAGGCGGGTAATAGAAGGCCACATACCGACTTGAAGCTGTACCTTTGTATGGCGCGTAGTAGTCTCCCGTTGTTTTAGGTTTGGTGGGATCCTTGCAATAAAGCGTGGTCATGAACGTAGCTTCATAACGGGTATCACCAGGTTGGAAGAGGTACATGAGACGCTCCGAAGGCAGGAAATTGGACGAGGTACCCTTGTAACCCTGATCGTTACCTCCCAGGTACTGGCAGAAATTGGTCTGCCAGGAATTGCCATAATCCGCCTTGGCCAAACCAGCAGCAATGGAAGACGTACTATCGTACTGAATTGCCAACACTACTTCTTGGTGGTTGTTGTCATTGGCCGGCCACCAAAGGCTCTCAAAGGTCTCATCCAAGCCTGTTCCAAGGGCGATGGCGCTGTCGGCCCAAGCTGCAGCTGTCGTGAAATGAGCACTAACGTTGAGATCCCAACCAGCTGTCAGGTATGCTTTGGCCAGGTAATGGTAGACGGCTTGCTTGCTGATGCGGCCGCTCTTGTCGACTGCCGGTAGCGGGCTGGCAGCCCCGGTCAAGGCGTTCAACTCGTCAAAAATGTAAGCGTACGTATCTGCCAACGTGGCCCTGGGCACATTGTTGACAATGGATTTGACATAATCCTTAACCAATGGCACGCCACCAAAATGCTGAACCAATTCAAAGTAGTAGAGGGCTTTGATAAAACGGGCCTCAGCTACCCTTTTGGCAATGGTCGTCTCTGTACCTTCTGTGGTTTTTGCGTAATGTAATACACAGTTAGCGGCCTGGATGCCTTCGTAGCAATCGGTGTAGAAGGCTGCCACGGTACTGTTTTCGGGATTCAGGCCGGTATAATTCTGTAAGCCAGCATCGGATTGAGCGTTACGTCCCCTATGATAAAGATCAGTACCACTGCTAAATATGGCCGGGGAGCCACCGTATAGAACTTTCAATTGGGCGTAGGCATAATTGACCAAGGTCTCAAACCCTGCGGGCGTGTTGAAGTAATCATCGGATGTCACGTTGGACTTGTTGTCAGCATCCAGAAAGTCACTGCAACTGGCCAGAGCCAACAACCCCGCTAGCGCGAAACAAGCTATTTTTTTCATATTGGTTGATTTTGCGTGTTATTGGTTAGAACTTGAGGTTGACACCCACCTGGTAGGTGACGGTACTGGGTCCACCTGCGGACAATGCTGCACCAGCCCATTCAGGATCGAAACCTTTGTATTTGGTGAAAACAAATGGATTGAGGATGTTGCCATAGATGCGCAAGGAGCTGATACCCAGCGGATCCATCCACCGCCTGGGCATGGTGTAGCCAAGGACAATGTTCTTAACCTTTACATAGGAGGCATCCACATGGTAGTTAAGACCGGTGGAGCCACCTGTCCCACCATAATAATCACCCACGCCACCATTGGCCAGAGCGTCCGTTGGATAGGGATAAGAACCATAATGTGTTTCGGCTTGAACACCAACAGAACCATCACTTAACAAAACAGGCGTATTAGCGGGAATGTAGTAATCCATGTTGATGTGCATGCGTCCCCTATCATTGTAGCCTTGGAACAGACGAAGGAAGGGCGACATGACCATATACCCCTGCTTGGCATAAGCGGTAGCCGACAAATCCCAGTTCTTATACGTCAAGGCCATGGTTAAACTACCGGTCCAGTCAGGTAGAGCCTTACCGATAATGGTCTTATCATCTGCATCGATGACACCGTTCCAGTCCCTATCCTTGACGATGGGTTGGCCTTCGTACCAGCCGTAGGCCTTGTAGTAGAATTCATACGCATGGTCGAACGTGACAGTTTGTCCTTTGACGCCGTCCATAGAGGCACCACCGCTCATGAAGCCGGCGATGTCTTCAGGAAGCGTAACAGTCAAGGGTTTGTCATTCACAATACCTCCCAACTCATAGTTATAATAGACAGAGACAGGGGAGCCTACAAACCAGGCGTTACCTAAATCTTCGGTAACACCTTCTCCGTACAGCGCTTCAATGGTGTTTTTATTGAGCGCAAATCCAAAGGTGGTTTCAAAGCGTAAATCCCTCGTTTGTACATTGACGGTGTTAAGACTTAGTTCAAAACCCCTGTTTCTGACTTTTCCAATGTTATCCATGACGGTTGCTCCACCCCCCGCTTCGATGGCCAATTTTCGATCGAGCAATAGATCAACCGAAAGTTTATCGTACAGGTCAGCCGTGATATTGATACGATTATTTAAAACTGATAAATCCACACCAAGGTTCCACTCTCCCGTCTTCTCCCATCTGAGGTTTGAATTGACAATACCATTTGGTCCATATCCGTATGCCATGGTCGAACCGAACGCATAATACGCTGTCGAACTAGGTGCTGTGGCCGTTTCATAATTACCTACGTTATTATTGCCACTAATACCGTAACTCAGACGCAGCTTGAGATTATTGAGCCAGTCAGTTTTTAGGAAATCTTCTTCAGACGCCCGCCAAGCAACGGCAGCTGACGGAAAGCTACCCCACCGGTTACCCTCGGCAAACCGGGAAGAACCGTCCCAACGAATGGTTCCTGTAACCATGTATTTTCCCTTATAGGCGTAGTTTAAACGAGCGGCATATGACATCATACTGTATTCGGTGTAACCACTTTGTGGAGCAATGATGGTAGCTGCATTTCCCATGTTGTAGTAGGTAGTGTTGTTGGGAAAATCTTCTCCAAATTGGTTAAAATATTCGCTGCTATACTTGTTCAGACTGAAGAGTCCCATGGCATTCAAGCTGTGGTCATCCTTGACGAATGCATAATTTATCTGGTTGTCCCACGTGTAATCAAACATATTGGTAGACTCAACTGAGGCTCTGTCGGTTCCAGCCGAGTTTCGATCCTGAGTTTTTACACCAGCATAATAATGTTCTCTGCCTGTGTACACACTGGGGGACAAAACCGACTTGATTAGCAGGTCTTTAATAGGACTGAACTGTAGATAAATATTTCCAAGAACATGCAGTTTTTGAGCACCATTCAGGGTGTTTTCCATATCAATCAAAGGATTGATCATCGAAGAAAACTGAGCACCCGTGGAAGAGCCTAGCACGCTGGCAATACCAGACTGCAGGTACAGTTCACCATTATCATCCCTGGGAATGAAATACGGGTTGGACCAAAAGGCGTTGGAAACGGCGTTGTCACTACCAAACTCGTTGATGGTTCTGGCCAGGTTAATAGAGATGCCAGCTGTCCATTTATCCGCGATTTTAGTGTCGATGGCGGCCTTGAGGTTGAACCTGTTTTCATTATCCTTTAGGAAAATACCTTCGTCCTGCTGGTAACCCATGCCGAAATGGTAGTTGGTACCTGCCGAGGCGCCGCTGACGCTGACAAAGTGGTTTTGTTGGGTAGCTTCCTGAGTTACCATGTCCATCCAGTCATAGTAATCGCCATTGGCCATCATCTGCTCCACCTTGGAGGGAGTGTAAGCCGGGAACTTGTTCTTGTAGTAGTCCCAATGATTTTTGCCCACCATGTATTTTCCATCGCCGTCTTTTTCAGGTACGTAATTGGTCAACAAAGTGATTTGCAGGTTGGCCGGAGTCATTTGGTAGGCCACTGATCCATCTTTACTGGCTCTGCCAATACGGGAAGTATACCTTGAAAAGCGGTACTGCATGAAGTCCATACCGTCCATGAAATCGGGTGTTCGGGCTACCCGTCGGGTACCGTAATACCCATCGTAGGAGATGGTCGGTTTAATCGTTTGTCCTCCCTGGGTCTTGGCTGTTTTGGTGGTTACCATAACAACCCCTTGAGAAGCCCTTGATCCATAAATAGCCGTTGAGGACGCATCCTTTAAAATATCCACCCGTTCGATGTCAGCGGGGTTAAGGAATTGGATGTCACTAACCACTATCCCATCAACCACATAAAGCGGTTTTGCAATTTTTGTTATCGATTGAATACCACGAATCTGTATGTCATACCCCCCACCGGCACGGCTGCTTGTTTGAGTGATGGACACACCGGGCACGGTGCCTTGCAGGGATTCCATCATGGTGGAAGTCCCTTTGAGTGTAATGTCTTTTGGATTGACGGAACCAATGGAGCCGGTCAGGTCGGCTTTGCGCTGGGTACCGTACCCGACTACAACCACCTCATCCAAGGCTTTGGCGTCTTCAGTCATGATGAAATTGACAACGGTACGGGTGCCGACCACTTCTTCCTGATCCAGGTAGCCGATGAAACGGGCTATCAGGGTGGCGTCGTCTCTGACATTGTTGAGTGAATAAAGGCCACCGCCATCGGTAATGCCGCCTGCTGTGGTGCCTTTGATGAGCACAGTGACGCCAGCCATAGGTTCGCCGTTGGTATCGACGATGCGCCCTGAGACTGTCTTTTGCGCAAAGGTTAGTGAGCAAAAGAGGCTGAACGCCAACAGCGCCATTGTTTTTCTGGCAGGATTGTTGATTTTCATACGTTGTTGTTTTTGTGTTGGTATAGAAGGAAGGTAGTAGTATGCCATTCAATACCCTGCGCCAAGGGTAACACAACAAATGTACTTTCTTTACTTGCTGATGATGTGGAATAAAAGCCGTTTTTTTCAACAAGGTTCAGTTGTCAAAAAACAGCCATCAATCGGTCGCCAAGACTCGTTTATCAGACGTTTGGAAACGCAATGTGTAATTTTTGACGGCCATTATATTGGCCTCTAAACACCTTACTGTCAAAAATAACACCTCAATAAAAGGTTTATAACGCAAAAAAGGGAAAGGCGTTACAGCCTCCCCCTTTTGCTACATAGCTCTAGGTATTAAAGAACTACCTTGGTTGTTTTGCCAGATTGGCGAACCAGGTACAGTCCTTTCTTCAATCCGGAGATTTCGTTGGTACCTACCTGTAGTTTGAGGTTAGCCACCCTACGACCGGAAAGGTCATAAACCGAGATGACTTCTTCTTTTGTTGCCCGAATGAACAAGGAGCCATTGGTTGAATAGATGCCACATTGTTCGTGGGTCGGTTTCAACGCACTGGTCGTTTTGTAAACAAAACCCATCATACCCATCTTGGAACCTTCGCTGAAGAAGTAGTAGTCAGAACCAGCTTTCACAGGTATGCTATACGATGTATAGGTCTTTGTTGTCACTAAGAATCCATTATAGTC
Organism: Bacteroidales bacterium; assembly: GCA_012718945.1. Lineage (GTDB taxonomy): Bacteria > Bacteroidota > Bacteroidia > Bacteroidales > UBA1402 > UBA8389. The sequence goes on along the minus strand of JAAYBL010000218.1, from coordinate 2,099 downwards.
GGTGAAAGCTGTAGAGTCTTCCACAATGTAAGAGGCTTTGTTGGCGTTGACAATAACAGCCACGTCAAGGGTACCATCATAATCCACCTCAAACTTATAGAATGCCCCAACGGTGGGAGGATTTCCGGAAGCGGAGAATTTCTTACCACCGGCATCAACCGGATTCTGCGTGCCATTGATGCTGGCCAGGTAAGTCGCTTCACCAAACGTGTTCACCGAGTCTGCAGTGCTCCACACATTGGCACCACCACCCAATGTCAAACGAATACCTGGCACTGAAGTAATCACTTGGCCGGAGGTGTATTCAGCAATTGGGTTGACCCGCCAGGAAGCCCCACCCATATCTTCAGCGGCAGTGACCACCACCTTGGAGATGTAGGCATATTCAAAGGATTGGTCGGAACTTGACAAAGCTGAACGAGCACTGGTGGGATCGGCTATCCAACGGACAAACACACTGTCTTTGCCTTCGGCGGCCTCGGGTAACTGACCGTTCAGATCGTACCACACTTGATTAAAGCTTTCGTCTGCCGGCAGCGTGATGGAAGCTACGTCTTCCCATGCCTTACCGTCGAGCGAGTACTGAATTTTCTGTACTTGATAGACGCAATTGTCGGATGCAATCTTCGACTTGATGCCCACCAGGTTCAGATCCTTGGTCGAGAAACGGATCACCAGGTAATCAGGGTTGTTGAAATAAGCAGCCGGGGTCTTTCTTACCATGCAGTAGTTCAATTCCTTGCCGGTAAACTTATTGTTGCGCGTAGAGAAGTTGGGAGCAAGGGTATCGGCAGCGATGTAGTACATTAAACCCACATTGGTTGTATCCACGGCGTGGTTGGCAACACGGTTGGCAAACGTCTGATTATTGCCAGTGAGGTGGCAGAAATCCCAGGCCATCACATACGGCGCTTGCACAAAGTGAGCCGTCAGGGTGAGGTTGTCGGTCAGGGTATCAACACGGACCAGCGACGTATTGCCATCGCCCCAGCCGGTGAACTCATTGATGGCGTGCAAGTCAAGTGTCGTTGTAATGACATCACCAGCGTAATATTGATCCTGTTTGGGGGTGATGGAGTAAGAGGCTGTGTTCGTGCCCTTCAGGTTGATGGTCACGGTGCGTGTCATCAATTCTTCATAGTAGGCCACCAGGTTCACATCAGCTGTGATGGTAAAGGTGTAGGGATTTGCGGTGGAGATGACATTTCCTGACGTGTCCTTCCAACTCTTGAAGGTAAAGCCCACCACGTCAGAAGCTGTGACACTTACCTCGGCGCCGCTTTCATACACACCTTTCATGGGTGTGACAACGGCTTGTTCGATGGAGGCTGACGCTTCGAAGGAGCGGGGATTGTTGTAACTCAACACCCAACGGGGGTCACCAATCGGGCCACCGTCACTGCCGGCCGTTGCCAGGGGGTTGTTGAACAAATAGGAGAAATCACCGCTGGCCGGGTCGGTAAAATCAGCAAAGCTGACACCCAGCTCTTCCATGGTGTACTGGGGTACGGTATCCAAGGAAAGAAACTCTCCATTGCCCAGATCGTCCAGGGATTGACCGGCTTTCCAGTCACGGTAACCCTGTATCACGTTGTTTTTTGCCGAGATCATCCCATAGCGAGCCACCACCAATCTGGGAGCCGCAAAAGAGGTATCGGCCAGATTCCTGTCGTTCACCCAGTTGGGAAGGACAATCAGGTTGTTGTTGATGTTGAACTGCGCTTCTTCTCCCAAATAAGTGCCCGGAGAAATCAAACCACCACCAAAGGACGTAGCCGTCACTGTGTTGTTCTCAAAATTGATGACAGCGTTACGCCCCTGGCTGGGGTCGGCGTAGTTCATGGTGAACAACGACTTGACATAGGGCATGTCATAAAAGGTGTTGTTACGGAAGTTCACTTCTACGGGCAAATGGCCGAAATAGATGATGGGCCAGTTGTTACCGCTGGTGTACGTGGTGTTGTGCACCAGGCAGTTGCTCATTTCAAAGTAGTCGACGTCACCGCAACTTGTGAATACAATCGAGTCATTGCCAGCCGCATCTTTGATGTTGTCCGGTTTGACACTACGGAACACACTACGCACGCTCTCGGTGATCT
>JAAYBL010000217.1 GCA_012718945.1 Bacteroidales bacterium | reverse complement strand
TTGCACCTATCGCCCTGCAATCGGCTTTAGCCATGAACGTAAGTCCATACCCGTTCTTGTTTGCTGTTACCATTGCTGCCAGCATGTGTTTTGCCAGTCCCTTTTCTACGCCGCCCAATGTCTTGGTTATGTCAGCTGGACGGTATTCGTTCATGGACTACGTGAAGGTGGGTTTGCCACTGCAGGTTATTGTAGGCGTTGTTATGGTGCTCATTCTACCCTTACTATTCCCGCTTTAATCCGCTTCTTCACGAAAAATGCTATTATTATAGAGGAATGTGGCACAAGTCCATTTTAGGGTTTGTGTGAATAACTCTATTTTTGACAGCGGGTACTCAATGCCCCTTCAAGTCATTTTTGATTGCAACGATACATAATTTAATACGTGAGAACAGGTATGCGATTAGCAGGATTTTTTTTGAGTGTGTGTGCGTTGATCACTACGACCGTAGTGGCTCAAACGGGAGACCAGATGTTGGATGGTATCGGTGAGACTGGCATGATAGCCAGGTACACCCTAAAGGCCGATGCTAACGATTGGTCCCGCAATAATTTACACGCCCGGATTGATGGTAAGGATTTTTCCTTTGTGAAAGATTCTGTCTTCGGCAACGTACTTGCGTTGAAGGGTGATGCCAAAACCTATTTGACCATTCCGGGTGATGCTGTGTCTGGAGAGGAGTCGCTCAGTATCAGTGGCTGGCTTTTCATGAAGGCTTCAACCCCCGGTCAGGTATTGCTGGATTTTGGCAAAAACGCCAACGCACATGTGCTCGTGTTGCCAATGGGCACGTCCGAAAAAGCGGGTTTTCAGGTGCAGGTACAAGCTGGTGCCAAACAGTATGTCGTTCCCGCCAAGGGTTTCTTACCTAACGCGTGGAACCATGTGACTTTCGTCATCGACGTGCCATCCAAGACCTTGAGCGCTTACCTCAATGGTAAATTGGCCGGCGAGGTGACGTCCGCTTCGTTGGAACTGACCGATCTGTTCGACATGGTTAACGATAAGTCAAACCAATTGTCTGTGGGCAAATCCATCAGTGGAGCCAACGTCGGTTTGAATGCCTTGTTGCACGATTTGAGAATATACAGGATACCCCTGACCGAACGCCAGGTGGCTACCATCCATGCCATCGCCTTGAAACTGGAACCGCCAGTCGTTCGCAGAAGGCATCCAGAGCCCGACCGCAATCTGCAGGTGTTTGATGTAAAGACCCCTCAACTATACACTGCGTATTTAACAGCCGTACCCGACATCAATGTGGAAACCACGGTCGGTCAATTGCCAAAACTGCCTCGTTTTGTGAAGGGTGTCTACCGTTCAGGATTTGACGGTCCTGCTGTCAGGGTTATCTGGCCGTCTCCAACAGATAATAACGAGGTATTAAAACCAGGCACCTATGAGGTGACCGGCAAGGTCTCAGGTACGACATTTGCCCCCAAGGCCCTTGTGACGGTTAAGGAAGATATATCGACGGTGAAACCGGCGCGTACGCTTGAGCCGTTTGCATTGAATCAGGTATCATTGGAGATGGACGTTCACCAGCACAAGACCAAGTTTATTGAAAACCGCGATAAGTTTGTCAATGGGTTGGCCAAGACCAATCCCGATCAGTTCCTGTACATGTTCCGTAATGCTTTCGGACAACAGCAACCTGCAGGAGCTGAACCGTTGGGCGTCTGGGACAGCCAGCAAACAAAGCTGCGCGGACATGCCACCGGCCATTACTTGACGGCCATTGCTCAAGCCTATGCCAGCACGAGCTATGATGCCACCTTGCAAGCCAATTTCGCTCAGAAGATGGATTACATGGTGAATGCCTTGTATGAATTGGCCTCGTTGTCTGGTAATCCTCAAACGGCGGGTGGCCCTTGTGTGTCTGATCCATGCCAGGTACCGCCTCGTGCTGGAAAAACAACGTACGATTCCGATTTGAGTGAAGAAGGCATCCGTACCGATTATTGGAACTGGGGTGTGGGCTTTATCAGTGCCTATCCGCCCGATCAATTCATCCTGTTGGAACAAGGGGCAACCTACGGAGGCTCCAATACACAGATCTGGGCCCCTTATTACACCTTGCACAAGATCATGGCTGGCCTGATGGATGTATACGAAATCAGTGGCAATCAAAAAGCCTTGAGTGTGGCCAAAGGCATGGGTGATTGGGTATACGCCCGCTTGAGCAAGTTGCCTACTGAGACCCTGATCAGCATGTGGAACCGCTACATTGCCGGCGAATTTGGCGGCATGAACGAAGCCATGGCCCGATTGTTCCGCATCACCAAGGAAGCCCGCTACATGGAAACCGCCCGGTTGTTCGACAACATCAGACTCTTCTACGGCGATGCCAACCATACGCATGGACTGGCCAAGAATGTGGATGCCTTCCGTGGATTGCACGCCAACCAACACATTCCTCAAATAGTGGGAGCGCTGGAAATCTACCGTGACTCCGAAGTGCCCGAGTACTTCCACATTGCCGATAATTTTTGGGATCTGGTCACCAGCGATTACATGTACAGCATCGGTGGTGTAGCGGGCGCACGCAATCCCAATAATGTGGAATGTTTCACCGCTCAACCAGCTTCCCTCTACGAAAATGGGTTTGGTGCCGGCGGTCAATGTGAAACCTGTGCCACGTACAATATGTTGAAATTGACCAGTGGCCTGTTTATGTTCAACCAGCGTGGTGCTTTGATGGATTACTACGAGCGGGGTCTGTACAATCACATTCTGGCTTCCGTTGCAGAACATTCTCCCGCCAATACCTATCA
>JAAYBL010000029.1 GCA_012718945.1 Bacteroidales bacterium | reverse complement strand
TACATCATCGAAAGACGTAAGAAATAACCTGAAAATTCAAGTACATTATGAGTCGTTCATTAAAAAAAGGACCGTATATCAATACTAAGCTGGAAGCTAAGATTCTGGCCATGAATGAATCGGGTAAAAAGAGCCTGGTTAAGACCTGGGCACGTGCCTCGATGATTTCACCCGATTTTGTTGGTCATACGGTAGCCGTTCACAACGGCAACAAGTTCATTCCGGTTTACGTAACCGAAAACATGGTTGGGCACAAGCTGGGCGAGTTCGCTCCGACACGTACCTTCAGAGGCCATGGCGGCAACAAGAAGAAATAAACCGTTGTAAGAAAAAACAAACTAAGAATATAAAATGGGTGCAAGAAAAAAATTAGCAGCTGAAGCACGCAAGGAAGCACTGAAAACTCAGTACTTCGCGAAGCTCAACAGCGTTCCCACGTCGCCACGCAAAATGCGCTATGTGGCCGACATGATCAGGGGCAAGGAAGTCTTTCTGGCCCTTGGCATCCTGAAGTTTTCCAACAAGGAAGCTTCTGGTAGATTGGAAAAACTGCTCCGTTCAGCCATCGCCAACTGGGAACTTAAAAACGAACGCAAGGCCGAAGCCGGCTTGCTGTATGTCAAGGAATTGAAAGTCGATTCAGCCACCATGTTGAAACGTCTTCGTCCCGCCCCCCAAGGTAGGGGTTATCGCGTACGCAAGCGCTCCAACCATGTCACGTTGAGCATCGATACACTAACCACTAACGAACAAAACTAAGGTCAAATGGGACAGAAAGTTAATCCGGTAAGTAACCGCCTGGGCATCATCAGAGGTTGGGATTCCAACTGGTACGGTGGTCGCAAATATGGCGAAACGCTGTTGGAAGACAGCAAGATCCGTAAGTACCTGATCGCTCGTTTGGCTAAGGCAAGTGTATCGCGTATTGTCATCGAAAGGACACTTAAATTGGTCACCATCACCGTTTGCACGGCTCGTCCGGGTGTTATCATCGGCAAGGGTGGTCAGGAAGTGGACAAATTGAAAGAAGAACTGAAGAAAATCACCGATAAGGACATTCAAATCAATATTTTTGAAATCAAACGTCCCGAACTCGATGCTGAAATCGTAGCGGCCAACATTGCCCGCCAGATTGAAGGCAAGATTGCTTACAGACGTGCTGTCAAAATGGCCATTCAGTCAACCATGAGAATGGGTGCTGAAGGTATCAAAGTTTTGGTAGCCGGTCGTTTGAACGGTGCTGAAATGGCTCGTTCAGAAATGTACAAGGAAGGACGTACTCCGTTGCATACGTTCCGTGCAGACATTGACTATGCACAGGCTGAAGCCCTGACTAAGGTCGGTTTGATTGGCGTTAAAGTGTGGATTTGCCGTGGTGAAATCTATGGCAAGGTCGATTTGGCCCCGCAATTTGCCGCCGCAAAAGATGGTGGACGTAATACCGGATCCTCTACCGGTAACGACCGTCGTGATGACCGCAGGGGTGGTTTCCGAAAGAAGAGAAACAAATAAGTGTCAACATTAGTACAAGAGAAAGATGTTACAACCAAAAAGAACAAAGTTCAGAAGACAGCAGAAAGGTCGCATGAAGGGCAACGCCCAACGTGGGAACCAGTTGGCATTCGGTTCTTTTGGCATCAAGACGTTGGAATCACATTGGATTACCGGTCAGCAAATTGAAGCTGCCCGTATCGCTGTGACCCGTTATATGCAGCGTCAAGGTCAAATCTGGATTCGTATTTTTCCGGATAAGCCCTTTACCAAAAAACCAGCCGAAGTACGTATGGGTAAAGGTAAGGGTTCGCCCGAAGGATTCGTGGCCCCTGTTACCCCGGGTAGAATCTTAATTGAAGTGGAAGGTGTACCTTTCGAGACTGCCAAAGAAGCATTGCGCTTGGCTGCCCAAAAGCTGCCCGTTGCTACCAAATTCGTTGTGCGCAGGGATTTTGATTTTCAAAACACTAATGCCTAAGCCGTATGAAAATTAAAGAAATCAAAGAACTGACGACTAAGGAAATCGCAGAACGCTGTGAGACGGAAACGGCTCACTTGGCTCAGTTGAAGTTACAGCACGCTATTTCGCCGCTGGACAACGCCAACCAGATCCTCTTTGTGCGTAGGGATATCGCCCGCATGAAGACTGTATTGCGCGAAAGAGCATTGAATCAACAAAATTAAGCGCCCGATGGAAAGAAATTTGAGAAAAGAAAGAGCCGGGGTAGTTCTCAGCAACAAAGGCGACAAATCGATCACTGTTGCTGTGAAGTGGAAAGAAAAACACCCCATTTATGGTAAATTCGTTCAGAAGACGAAGAAATACCACGCTCATGACGAAAAAAATGAATGCAACATCGGTGACACCGTGTCGATCATGGAAACGCGTCCATTGAGCAAGACCAAACGATGGAGACTAGTCGAAATAATCGAAAGAGCGAAGTAATATGATACAAACAGAATCAAGACTATTAGTCGCTGATAACTCAGGAGCCAAAGAGGTCCTGTGTATTCGCGTACTTGGCGGTACAGGCCGTCGTTACGCGTCTGTTGGGGATATTATCGTGGTGGCTATCAAAAGCACCATCCCCTCCAGTGATATCAAGAAAGGTACGGTATCTAAAGCCGTTGTCGTACGTACAAAGAAAGAAATCAGACGTGCTGACGGTTCCTATATTCGCTTCGATGACAACGCTTGTGTGTTGCTGAACAACGCTGGTGAACTCCGCGGCAGCCGTATTTTCGGTCCTGTTGCCCGTGAACTGCGTACCACCAACATGAAGATCGTTTCGTTAGCCCCTGAAGTACTTTAACCAGTAGAACGTTAATCGAATGAGTAAGTTACATATCAAGAAGGGTGATACCGTCTATGTGAACACAGGAGAAGACAAAGGTAAGACCGGTCGTGTCCTGGAGGTGCTGGTTGACAAGCAACGCGCCATCGTAGAAGGTGTGAACATGGTCTCCAAGAGCACCAAACCCAATGCAAAGAGTCCTCAGGGAGGAATCGTTAGGAAAGAAGCTTCCATCCACATTTCAAACCTCAATCCGCTGGATCCCAAAACAGGGAAACCCACACGCATTGGTCGTAAACTGAATGAGGAAGGCAAGTTAGTACGTGTATCTAAAAAATCAGGGGAGGAAATTAACTAATGGCAAATACCGCATCTCTCAAGAAAGACTATGCAGAGCGCATTGTGCCTGCATTGACAAAGGAATTCGGCTACACGACCGTCATGCAAGTCCCTGTATTGAAGAAAATCGTCATCAACCAAGGTCTTGGCATTGCTGTTGCCGACAAGAAAATCATCGAAACGGCCATCAATGAACTGACTGCTATCACCGGCCAAAAGGCTGTTGCAACCGTTTCAAAGAAGGACATTTCCAATTTTAAGTTGCGTAAGAAAATGCCCATTGGTGTTCGTGTAACCCTACGTCGCGAACGCATGTATGAATTTTTGGAACGCCTTGTTCGTGTTTCCTTGCCTCGTATCCGCGACTTCAAGGGAATCGAAAACAATCTGGACGGACGTGGTAATTACACCATGGGTATCCAGGAGCAGATCATATTCCCCGAAATTAACATTGACAACATCGTCAAATTGTTGGGAATGAATATTACCTTTGTGACCTCCGCAAAAACGGACGAAGAAGGGTACGCCTTGCTCCGCGAATTTGGCCTGCCTTTTAAGAACACAAAAAAAGATTGATAGACTATGGCAAAAGAATCAATGAAAGCACGCGAAGTGAAACGTGCCGCCCTGATCGCCAAATACGCTGAAAAGCGTGCTCAGCTTAAGGCTGAAGG
>JAAYBL010000216.1 GCA_012718945.1 Bacteroidales bacterium | reverse complement strand
GGGCAAGGTTTTATTTTGGGACCCCTTTGCCGCCATGGGCATGAACCTGGGCGCCCCCGTACCTTTCATCGTGGTCTGGCTTATTGCCGGGGGTCTTTTTTTTACCCTCTATTTGAAATTCATCAACATCAGGGGCTTCAAACACGGTGTTCAACTAGCCCTTGGAATGGACAAACGCCATGCAGGACAAGGCAATACCTCCCATTTCCAGGCAGTAGCAACAGCACTCTCCTCAACCGTTGGGCTGGGTAATATCGCCGGCGTGGCTGTTGCCATCAGTTTGGGGGGACCCGGTGCAACCTTTTGGATAATCGTGGCCGGGCTGTTGGGCATGTCCTCCAAATTTGCTGAATGCACCCTGGGGGTCAAATACCGGCGAATTGATGAAAACGGCGTGGTTTCCGGTGGTCCCATGTACTACCTCAAAGACGGACTTAAAAAAAGAGGGCTGCCACGCATCGGTTCTTTTTTATCCTACGTATACGCCCTTATCATCGCACTTTCCGCTTTTGGCATCGGCAACATGTTCCAGTCCAACCAGATTCATGCCCAACTATCCACCGTTTTCCCTATCCTCGCACCCCATGGGTTGTGGGTCGGAATAGGTTTAGCTGTCTTGACGGCCCTCGTTATTCTAGGGGGTATCAAAAGCATCGCTGCTGTCTGCGGACGACTGTTTCCCTTCATGGCCGTTCTTTATGTGTTGATGTGCCTGATTATCATTGCTGTCAACATTACACACCTGGGCGATGCCTTGCTTGCCATTTGGAACGGTGCCTTTTCCCCAGAGGCGGCCAAAGGTGGTTTTGTGGGCGTACTCATCATGGGATTCAGGCGAGCCGTCTTTTCCAACGAAGCCGGCATCGGCTCCGCGGCCATCGCCCATTCCACGGTCAAAACCAAACAGCCTGTCACAGAAGGATATGTTGCCTTGTTAGAGCCATTTATCGACACCGTGGTGATCTGCACATTGACAGCGCTCACCCTGATTTTTACCGGGGTTTATCACAACGAGGCTCAACTCGAAGGGGCTCAATTGACCTCAGCTGCCTTTTCCACCTTGGGCGCCTGGGCTCCCTATGTGTTGCTATTGTGTATGTTCCTGTTTGTGTACTCCACCTTGATCGGCTGGTCGTACTACGGTACCAAAGGTTTTGACTACGTGTTCGGTGGCCTTAGCCAACGGCTCACCGGCAAACGAATCTGGGCCGAAAAAGTGTACCAGGTTATCTTCCTGCTTATGATCATCGTCGGCACCACAACCAGCTTGACCAACATCATCGACTTTTCCGACATGTTGGTATTGTCCATGGCTGTGCCCAACCTCATCGGACTTTACCTGCTGGCTCCCGAATTGAAACAGGAGGTCAAGGCCTACCAGAAAGCCAGGGCCAAATAGATGGTGTTTAGCTGATGAATCGATCAGATAATCAATTGCTTGAGGGTTTCCACCTCCGTGCCCTTGCGTTTGAAGTAATCGGCGGCCTGGTCTTTGGTCAGGTGCAGGATGTTGTAGAACTGAGCGTGCGGGCTGGCCATCATAAAACCACTCACCGAGGAGGCCGGTTGCATCATGAAGCTTTCGGTCAAGGTTGTGCCGATGCGCGCCTCAGCTTCTAACAGGCGGAACAACCGCTCCTTTTCACTGTGGTCGGGACAGGATGGATAACCGATGGCCGGACGAATACCCCGGTACCTGGAGGCTATCAGGTCTTCGTTGCTGCTCACTTCATCCGGTGCATACCCCCAATAGGTCGTGCGCACATCATAGAACAGTTTTTCGGCAAAGGCTTCGACCAATCGGTCACAGAGCGTTTCAATCAGCAAGGACGTGTAATCATCACCTGCTTCTCTGGCCTTACGGGACAAATCGGCAGGTTCCTGGCCCACCGAACAAACGAAACCGCCCATGTAATCCTGCACGCCTGACTCAACGGGCGCAATGAAATCCGACAAACAGACATTGTATTCTCCTTCAGTGCGCTTGCGTTGATCCCTGAGTTGATAGAAAGTGAATCGCTTACCGTCCTTGTCTACCAGAATGTCGTCGCCCTGCGATTGGGCCGGGAAAAAGCCGATAACGGCCCTGCCCCTGAGTTGCTTACCTGCCACCAGTTCAGCCAATAAAGCCTGGGCATCTTCAAACAACTTGCGGGCGACTTGTCCTTTTTCCGGGTGATCAAGCACTTCGGGATAACGGCCCCTGATGTCCCAGGTATAGAAGAAGAACGTCCAGTCAATGTAGGGAACGATGCTCTCCAGGGGGTAGTCGGTCCAGTGTTGCAAGCCCATCTGAGCCGGCTTATTGATGGTTTCACGCGTCCAATCGATGGGATAGGCGTTGGCTCTGGCTTCTTTCAACGATAAGTAATCCGATTTGCGACGCGTCCGTTCGTAGGCGTCCTGCAAGCTTTTGTAACGCTCGGTTGTCGCCTGGATAAAGCTGGGGCTTAGCGTAGGGTCCGTGACATGTTTCAACGCAGGAGCAGCTCTGGAGGCATCTTTAACGTGAAACACCCTACCCGGATAACTGGGAAACACCTTTAACGCCGTATGCAGTTCACTGGTCGTGGCGCCTCCCAGTAAAATGGGCAGATCGAGTCCCTCCTGCTTCACGGTCTCCACCACCCGCTTCATTTCATCGAGCGAAGGGGTAATCAGGCCGCTCAAGCCGATGGCGTCGACCTGGTGTTCCCTGGCGGCAGCGATAATTTTTTCACAGGGCACCATCACGCCCAAATCGATGATTTCAAAACCGTTGCAGGATAAGACCACGCTGACGATGTTCTTGCCGATGTCGTGTACATCTCCCTTGACAGTGGCCAGCAGGATGCGCACCGGTTTCGTGGTTTGCTTGGTCTTTTGAGCCTGAATGACGGGTTCCAGCAAGGCAACAGCGGCTTTCATCACACGGGCACTCTTGACAACCTGAGGCAGGAACATCTTCCCGGCACCGAAGAGGTCACCCACCGTGTTCATGCCTTGCATCAAGGGTTGTTCGATGATGTCAATCGCGTTGGGATACTTCGTCAGGCATTCGGCGATATCTTCCTCCAAATGATCGGCCACTCCCCTGACCAATGCATACTGCAACCGTTCTTCCACGCTTTTGTCGCGCCAACCATCCTCAACGGTTTTACCATTGGTAGTGGAGGCTACCTGCGTGTTGCGCAACGTTTCCGCATAGGCCAACAACGCTTCAGTCGATTCAGGTTGTCTGTTCAATACCACGTCTTCGGATAAGCGAAGCAAGGTCGGATCGATTTGATCGTAGGGAATGAGCTGACCTGCATTGACAATACCCATGTCCAGACCAGCTTTGATGGCGTGGTATAAAAACACGGCGTGCATGGCCGCACGTATGGCCTCGTGCCCCCTGAACGAGAAGGATAGGTTGCTGATACCCCCGCTGATTTTTGCGTGGGGTAGGTGTTGCTTGATCCAACGACAGGCATGGATGAAATGGAGTCCATAGGCATCGTGTTCGCTGATGCCGGTAGCGATGGCCAACACGTTGGGGTCGAAAATGATATCTTCGGGTGGAAAGCCCTGCCCCACCAGGAGGTCGTAGGAGCGTTGAGCCACAGCAATCTTGCGTTCAAAGGTGTCGGCTTGCCCTTGCTCGTCAAAGAGCATGACGACTACAGCGGCCCCATAACGACGTACCAAGTCAGCTTTTTCCAAAAAGGCGGCTTCGCCTTCCTTCAAACTGATGGAGTTGACAATGGACTTACCCTGAGTACATTTCAAACCAGCTTCCAGCACCTCCCATTTGGATGAATCAATCATAATGGGCACTTTCGCAATGTCCGGTTCGGCTGCCAACAGGTTAAGAAAGGTCACCATGGATGACTTGGCATCCAACATGGCATCGTCCATACAGACATCCACCACCTGGGCACCGTTTTCCACCTGTTCCCTGGCCACAGTCAAGGCTTCTTCGTACTGTTCCTCTTTCATGAGGCGGGCAAAGCGCTTGGAACCAGACACGTTGGTCCGTTCACCGACGTTGATAAAATTGCTGGATGGATCGATGGTCAAGGGTTCCAGGCCACTGACAAGGGTCACCGGTTTGTGTTTGGGCAGTGTTCTCGGTTTGAACCTGGCAGCGGTGGCAGCAATGGCGGCAATGTGCGCGGGACGGGTGCCGCAACAGCCCCCCACAATGTTGATCCAACCCTTTTCGAAGTACTTCGCCAAGGT
>JAAYBL010000028.1 GCA_012718945.1 Bacteroidales bacterium | reverse complement strand
TTGGGAAAACCTGGTGGGGTGAACATTGGTTACGTTCGTTGGAACATGTGGATTACGATAACCGGCTACCGCGAGGAGCCTCCTACGCACGAAGCGGTCACGTAAAAGATGTAAAGATCAAAGGCAACCACATTGCTGCCAAAGTCGCTGGAAGTCGCCCCCGCCCGTACAACGTTACCATCATCGTACCCCCCTTTTTTGATGAACAGGTAGAAGCCCTGATGGATGGCCTTATTCAACGACCAGTACTGATATCTAAATTGCTCAACCGCGAGCTCGACCCTGAAATACTGACCATCGCTGAAGAAAAGGGGCTGAAGGTGTTTCCGCGTCAATGGACCGATTTCAAGATGCAATGCTCCTGCCCCGACTGGGCTGTTCCGTGCAAGCATCTGGCTGCGGTCATCTATATGATCAGCCGTGAAATTGACAACAATCCCTTCCTGGTGTTTGACATTCACAACGTAAACCTGCTCGAAGAGCTCAAAAAGCGGGGCCTTTTCATTGAAGACCAGAAAAAAACAGAAATCCCATCGTTTTCGAGCATGCTGAAGGTTTCAAAAAGGAAACAATCAGACTATAACGAAGAAAAAGCCTACGAACGCGTCGATTTTTCCCGATTGAACAACCTGTCGGAATCGCTGGTCATGCTGTTGCCCGATGCACCACCGTTTTATTCATCGGGAAATTTTAGGGATAAATTCAACGCTCAGTTTACCCGCAACGCTCGGGAGGCAAAGCGTTTGCTCTCCAGGAAACTGTCCGTTGAAGCACTGTATCCTCCGAAGCAGCATGATCCGGCCATCAACCACCATACCCTACTCGCCATCATCATTGACGCCAATAAACACCTGGAAATAGCCGGCGAGCACCATACGTTCAAAAACGTAGCCCAGTTGATACCGGCCCTCTTCCGATTAAACCCGGACCGCCTGCCTGATTACCAACCGTCGGTCGCTTCGTTTTACAAACTGTTGATGGCTTCCATTCACTTGATTGCCAACGGCAATGTGGTGCCCCAACTTGTCCAACTCGAAAACCGCCACTTTGTTATCCGTTGGTTGCCAGCGCTGTTGGATGCACAGGTACGGCAAGTGATTGAGCGTTTAAACGAGCTGGTACCTCCTACGCTGTTGTTGATCCTGAAAAAAAACGAAAAAAACGGCACACTCCTTCCACTCGAAAGCCAGGTACAGGAGCTGCTCTCCCTGTTTGTTGGCGAGTTGATGGCCAGCTTGTCCAAAACTTCAACCGGTGATTTGTTTGAGGATTTGTTTTTCAAAAACAAGCCATACCACTTTAAAGGTGTTGGAGAACAGGCATTGAGCGGCGGCATCAAGGTTTGGTTGGATCGTTTCTACCTGACGGCAGGCGATTATCGTCCTGTCATTACGGTGACCGAATTGAGCGAAGACCAGTTTGATGTCCAGGTGAGCCTCGAGGATATTGCCCATCCCAACGATCTACCCATCGAGCTGTCAGCCGTCTTGCAGCAAAAACAGTACGAAAAACAACGGTATAAAATACTCCAGTCGTTGTCGCTGCTTTCGTCCTTTATCAACGGATTGGATGATCACATCAATTCCGAGACCCGTGTACCCATACGGTTTGACATCACCGGTTTTTCCCCTTTTCTGATGACGGTTTTACCGGCTGTTAAGCTATTGGACGTCAAGGTACTCCTGCCAAAATCGTTGCAGCACCTCCTGAAACCGAAAGCAACCGTCCGATTGAAAACAAAATCAGACCACCAAGGTTATGTACGCTTGGATGAATTGCTCCTGTTCGACTGGCAAGTGGCCATCGGAGATACCTTTGTTACGCCTGAAGCATTCAGAAAACTGTTGAGCAACGCAGGTGGGCTAATCCGCTTCAAGGAAAACTACCTGTATGTGAATGAAGAAGAGATGCTGCGACTCCAAAAGGCCATCGACAGCGGCAAAGAGCTGACTGCCTACGAATTACTCCAGGCAGCTTTGGCGGAAGAATACCAGGGGGCCCCTGTTTGTCTCACTGACGACGTCCGTGATATGATTAAGGAACTCTCTTCCAACGAAGCCATTCCACTTCCGGCTACCCTGAATGCCACGCTCCGCCCGTACCAACAACGCGGATTTTCGTGGATGTACCGCAACAGCCGCATTGGTTTCGGTAGCATCATTGCCGACGACATGGGTCTTGGTAAAACCTTACAGGTCATTACCCTATTGCTGAAATATAAGGAAGAAAAGGCCATCGATGCCAAGCACAAGGCGCTGATTGTCGTTCCCACCGGCCTTCTGACTAACTGGAAAGCAGAAATCGAACGATTTGCCCCCACCCTCTCCTCCCACATCTTTCACGGTCCCGCCCGCGACATCCACCAGTTTGAGGCCGATGTGATGTTGACCACCTACGGCGTTTTACGCAGCGACCACGCGTTGCTAAAAAAACAGAAATGGCAGATTATGGTCATTGATGAAGCGCAAAACATCAAAAACCACGATACTAACCAGTCGAAGGCAATCAAAAGCATTCCAAGCAACCTACGCATCGCGATGAGCGGAACACCGGTAGAAAATCGCCTCACCGA
Organism: Bacteroidales bacterium; assembly: GCA_012718945.1. GTDB lineage: Bacteria > Bacteroidota > Bacteroidia > Bacteroidales > UBA1402 > UBA8389. The sequence continues at coordinate 5,578 of JAAYBL010000028.1, read as the reverse complement.
ATTTTGGTCCATCATGGAGTATGCCAACAAAGGGTATTTAGGTAACATGAAGTCGTTTAAGGAAAACTTTTCCGATCCCATCCAGGTGTTCAACGATGAAGCAGCGGTGGCCCGTTTTCGCAAGATAACTTCGCCGTTTATGATGCGCCGCATGAAGTCGGATAAAAGCATCATTTCCGACCTGCCCGACAAGGTGGAACAAAATCAATTCGCACTGCTAACCCAACAGCAGGCTGCGCTGTATGAAAAGACCATGCAGGCCGTTATGGCTGAAATTGAGGGAATTGAAGGAGCTGACGGCCAATCGCTCTTCAAACGGCAAGGCCTCGTACTGCAAATGATCCTGGCGTTGAAACAAATCTGCAACCATCCAACCAACTTCCTGAAAAACGGCCATTTCGAAGCTTCGCTTTCCGGGAAAACAGTGCTGCTTTTCGAATTGTTGGACAGCATTATCGAGGCAGGAGAAAAGGTGCTGATATTTACCCAGTTCAAGGAAATGGGCGACTTGCTGCAACGGTTTATCACCGACCGCTACGGTGAGTGTCCGATGTTCTATCACGGTGGCTGCTCAGTACAAGAACGTCAGCAAATGGTGGACCGATTCCAACACAACCGGGCCGACAAGGTTTTCTTGCTTTCGCTCAAAGCAGCCGGTACCGGGTTAAACCTGACTGCTGCTGCACACGTGATTCACTATGACCTGTGGTGGAACCCTGCGGTGGAAAATCAAGCTACGGACCGGGCTTACCGTATTGGCCAAAAGAAAAACGTGATGGTGCATCGTTTTATCACCAAAAACACCTTTGAAGAGAAAATCGATGAGATGATCCAGCAGAAAAAGCACCTGGCCGATCTGACGGTGGCTACCGGTGAAAATTGGATCGGCAAACTCAGCAACAAAGAACTACGGGAACTATTTTCTTGACGGTCTATTAATTAAGGTCAATGAAATACTCACACTGGCCTACTTTCCGTTTATCGATTACCGCACAGATCTATACAACGACGTTCATACGATGAGATCTAGACAATCACCCAAAAATGCAGTTTCCGAAAAGCAGATGCATAAATAATGCTTACCTTAGTGGCGAAAGTCGCAGCACAACGAAACGTTAATGATTTAGAAATAAAACGTTCCGTAGACACATAAAGTTATACCAAGCCACGCACGAAGGGGACAAAACAACAGGAATATGATAGAGCAAGTTGAAATTACAAATTATAAATCGATTAGAGCATTAAAACTACCTCTCAATCGGTTGAATATACTTATCGGCACCAATGGGGTTGGCAAGAGTAATTTTATCTCATTCTTTGAACTCACAAAAGCCATTTACGAACAACGATTTGGTAGCTACACCTTGACTAAGGGTGGTATGGATTGCCTGTTGTATCACGGAAGAAAAGGCTCTGACCATATTGATGGATTGATCGATTTTGATAATACCAACGCTTTCTTTTTTCGGTTAAGACCTTCTCTTTCAAACAAAGGCTTTATTGAATATATTGGTGATTATTTCAATGGAAATGCAGACAAGGATAAACACTATTCTTATTGGCATAAAACAAATTGGGATACAGCTGTTGAAGAGTCAAACCTGAGAAACAACCCTAAATGGAGAGCAGGGCATCTTAGAAAATACCTGGATAGTTTTACCGTTTATCACTTTCACGACACCAGTTCCACTTCGCCCATGCGCGGTACCTGTGAGTTAAACGACAACAAGTATTTAAGGGATAATGGTTCAAACCTTGCAGCCTATTTGTATCTATTGGAGCATACCGATGAAAAGGCCTTTCGCTTGATTGAAGGGGTCATCCGTTCCATAGCACCGTATTTTAAGCGTTTCGATTTAGGACCAGACCCTCTGAATCCGAATAAAATCAATTTAAAGTGGGAAGAAGTGTCCTCAGACATGTACCTTGATGGATACAGCTTCTCCGATGGCACATTGCGATTTATTGCACTTGCCACCCTCCTGTTGCAATCAAAGTCGCCGGAGATTATCATCATTGACGAACCCGAACTTGGACTTCATCCGGCAGCGATCAATAAGTTTGCATCCTTGGTGAAGAAAGCCTCTAAAAAAAGCCAGGTCATTATTTCCACCCAATCGACCAATCTGGTCAATTGCTTTGAGCCAGACGATATCATTGTCGTTGACAGAGAAGACAATCAGTCTGTTTTCAAGCACCTGTCCAGTCAGGATTTATCCGTATGGATCGATGATTACAACTACTCCCTGAGCGATATGTGGGAGAAGAACTTAATCGGAGGGCAGCTCTAGTGAAACAGATCTACATTGTCGTTGAAGGACAAACCGAACAAGAATTTGTCAACAGTCTGCTGGCGCCTTATCTTGGCAGTTTTGGACTGTTAAGTGTCACGCCCATTCTTATTCGTACCAGCAAAAGCGGACGAGGAGGCCTTGTCAATTACCGTCATCTTGTTAACACCATCAATGGACTCCTAAAAACAACCACACGCACTGATTTCATCGTAACGACTTTTGTCGATTTTTTTCGGATACCCCATTCAATGCCTGAATATGACGCCTCAATGGCTAAACCCACAAAGATTGGTCAAGTTGAATCTTTGGAACAAGCATTAACAGACGTAATTAATGACAGGCGGTTTATTCCGTACATTCAATTACACGAATTCGAAGCCTTGTTGTTTTCAACCAACAAAGGCTTTGAGCATTACTTTTTGGCTAAACAGGCCATTGAAACCCAATCCATCGTTAATCGTTACGTAAATCCTGAAAAAATCAATTCCACCCCTCAGGGTGCACCGTCCAAACGAATTCTATCGATTCGTGAGGATTACGATAAAGTCATTGAAGGCAATTTAATTGCTTTGGAAATCGGGATTAATGCCATGCGGAGTAAATGTCCACGGTTTAGGGAATGGGTGGATTTATTGATACGTACTTCAAAGAGCGAAGAGTAGGTTCGTTTATCAAACGGTTACTTTTACTTCTGAGCCATGTAGGCTGCAACCTGGTCACTGATTTGCTGCATGCCCAAAATGGACGGATGCCCACCCTTCTTGTCGATGTCATGCAATTGAATGCAGTCAACCTTGTAGTACGCACAAATGGTTTCGACCGATTCGTTGATGGATGCCTTCAGTTCCGAATTCAGCAGAAAGTAAAGCTCAACGTTGGGGTATCGGTTTACCAGGTAATTCAGCATATACGCAATGGCTGGTCGGAACTGATACAAATCGGCCTTTTTCCAGTTATCATATTGGTATTCACCAATCGGGGCACCAGCCCAGGCATCGTTGGTGGCTCCGAAAATAAAGATGACATCAGGGTTGCCCAGGTTATCCATGCGCGCGATAAACGAGCGTTCGCTGTAATCTTCGTTACGGTAACCGGTATTGCAAATGGTTGAGCCGGAGAACGAATTGTTGACACACAGGCGGTAACCGTTGTTTTTGATAAACAAATGCCACCAGGTTTGCTGCACGGAGGTCACGTCGGTCTGGGTTCTCACCTTGTTGAAATACCAAAGGGCGTTGGTATCCGGCTGGACATAGCCCTCAAACGTCGAATAGGAATCACCCAAGATAGAAACAGAAGGAAGGCTTTGAGCCGAGCAGACGATAGCTAAGGCACAAAATGCAAGTAGGGAAGTAAGGATCTTTTTCATGGCAATTGATTGGTTTAAAGCAGTGGCAAAAATACCCAAAAAAGGATGGCATCCCTAAAAAAGGATGGCATCCTTTAGAAAGTGACCTACTGTCCTATCGCATTCTCCTAGTTAGTCATTAATTAGGAAAAATTGTCAATCTTTGAATCGAAATCAGGTGATTTTATAAAGGCAAGCTTTCTTTTATTTAGATGTATCTCTGATAAATAGCCCATCTCTACCAAGCCATATAAGTCTGTACGGGCAGTTTGGTTGCCAACAGAGAAACGATTCTCGACCTCTTTAACTGTAAAACAAACATCCGGTTTTTCCTGTATGATTTGAATTAGTTGGGCTTGTCGTTGGTTGATACCCTTGATGGTTGTGAGCAGAATGACGCTCTTATTCTCTTCCGATTTGCGCTTTAGGTACACTTTTAGTTCTTCAAATGCTTTCTTCATGGCACGCAAATTGTACAGAATAAAGTATGTCAAATCATTATCATCATATTCAGTATAAAGGAGTGATTTTTCATAGCTTTTTTTCGTTTTATATATTATGCGTGAAAGGGACATGAATTCTATCAGCCAATAGCCCTGTTTCATCATATACCAATAAAACAAAGAACGAGCCGTTCGTCCGTTACCATCTACAAATGGATGAAAAAACGACAACATAAAGTGTACAATGATAGCCTTAACGATTGGATGAATAAACGGGCCTTCATTTTTGTTGAAAAAAATGACCAATTCACGAAGCAGTGTTTCAAGTTCTTCATGTGAAGGTGGATTATGAGCAATCTCACCCGTTATACCATCCATCACTAAAATATCATTGTTTTTGCGAAAGCAACCAGATTCAGCCTCATTATCAAGCGTTTTGATCGTCATCAAGCGATGAATTTCCAACAGTTGATCGATGGAAAGCTCTTTTTTTGAATGCTCCTTAATATAGTTTATGGTCGTATAATTGTTTAAAATCATCTGTTGCCCCTTGTTTTTTGGCCTTTCGCTTTTTCTAAGCATATCCTTGGCCACTTTTCGAGTTGTAGCAGCCCCTTCCATCTGGCTGGAAGCTATCGCTTCTTCCATAATAGAAGAAATAAGGTAGGCATTTTGATTTTCAGAAGGGATGATTTGATCTCCCGTTAGATTGCCACCAATGTTCATATCAAAATAATGCAACAACTCAAACATCTCGTCAGTAACGGTAAAGCTGAATTTGTACGCACCAAACTGCAAAACAGTACAATTAAGCTGACGCAAGAACTTAATGGCAAACCACAATTGCCGTGGATTCAGATGATTGTTTGTTGAAGCATATTTCACCTTATCCCAATAGGGATAATCGCTGTTCAGTTTTTGAACTTCTGGAGTAAATGCTTTTTGCATGGCTTCCAGTTCCTCCTGTTCAAGGGCTATGGGTGGTCTATCCAGCATGGTTGACTAGGCTTTTACAATTGGTAGAAGCAAACGTACGACTTTTTCCTCATTTCTCCTAATTTGTGTCAAATTAGGAAAAACTATTCACTCACCCCATTGAGCCGGATGGCATCCCTTGAAAAAGGATGCCATCCCTAAAAAAAGGATGCCATCCCTTGGAAAAGGATGCCATCCCTTGGAAAAAAACCATACCCTCTGTCATTTGATTTTTGCGTAAAATAACCCATCTTTGCCCGCTCATCATCAAACACCGCCCTCTCACTCCGAAAACTAATCCCCATACAACAAATCCCCATACAACCTGATGAAACGACTTATTTTCTCCGTATTGGCCATCGCTGTCGGCCTGGGATTGACAGCGCAGACGAAAAACGGCTACCTGTTCGCCTACTTCGAAGGGGGCGGTGACAAGAACCTGCAGGAACAGCTACGGTTTGCCGTGAGCGAGGACGCACAAAACTGGTACGCCCTGAACGACAACCGCCCCATCATCG
>JAAYBL010000215.1 GCA_012718945.1 Bacteroidales bacterium | reverse complement strand
TCAACACCGATCCTGATTATGCGAATGAAGCCGACTGGGTGGAATTATACAACAGCGGCAGCACCGTTGTCAACCTCAATGGCTACTACCTCACAGACAACCTGAACGACCCCACTAAATGGCGCATCGAAACCGATTTGCTGCTTCAGCCAGACGGTTATGTACTGGTGTGGTGTGACGATAAAGCCACAGGCCTGCACACATCCTTTAAATTATCAGCCTCAGGCGAAGCTTTCGGCGTCTTTTCGCCCGACCAGACCCCCTTGGACACCTTGTTGTTCGGTCCACAATTTACGGATGTCTCCTACGGCCGTAACCCAACCAACCCTGACAGTTGGGTGTTTTATACCATTCCCACACCAGGAGCCGCCAACGGTACTACAGGCTTTGCCGGACAAGTGGCCCACAGTCCTGCCTTTTCAGTCCGCGGTGGTGTTTACACAGAGCCTTTCAGTCTGCTGCTAAGCACCAACCAGGGAGGCCTCATCCGCTACACCCTGGACGGTTCGACACCTACAGAGGAATCCCCTGCTTATACCCAACCACTCTGGATCGAAAACACGACGGTGGTCAGAGCCAGTGTGTTTCAACCAGGCTACATCGCCGGCCCCATACAAACGCATTCCTATTTTATAGGGAAGGATTTCAGCAGCGGCCAATTACCCCTGGTCTCCATTGTCACAGACTCCCTCCATTTCTGGGGTGCCGACCGCGGTATTTACGTCCAGAATTTCAAACCCGAATGGGAAGTGCCCGTCAATATTGAGCTGTTTGAGAACAATGGCAGCAACAGAGCTGCCTTCAACGAACGTGCCTGTATCAAAGTCAATGGCCTATACTCCTGGAAGTTACCACAAAAGATGCTGGGTGTCTATTTCAGGAAGCAATACGGCAGCAACCAGCTGGACTACCCTCTGTTTTTTGATCGTTCGCGGTCGAGCTTCGACAATTTTGCGCTCAGGGCTTCGGGCAGCGACTGGAGCTACACGCTTTTCAGAGACGGTCTGATTCAGCAAGCCTGCCATCAGTACAACATGGACCTCGAAAACATGGCCTTCCGACCCGCTGTGGTCTATGTTAACGGACAATACCTGGGCATCCACAACATCAGGGAAAAAGTGGATGAAGACTACATAGCTTCCAATCACGGTCTGGAAGAAGGCACGTTCGATTTGATCGAAAACGGTGATTATGTGGAATCCGGCAGCCTGGAAGCCTGGGACCACTTTTGGGATTTGGTCAAGCAAGACCTGTCCATTCAAGCCAATTATGACAGTGTCGCGGCATACATGGACATCGAAAATTTCACTGACCTGATTGCCACCGAAGTCTACGCCGGCAACAGTTCCATCGACCACAATACGATGGCCTGGAAACCCAAGGATGGCGGCAAATGGCGTTGGATTCTCATGGACCTGGACAGGGGTTTTGTGGAATACGACAAATACATGCTCTCTTTTTACGCTGGCCAATCGGTTTGGCCCCTGGCCGACCTGCTGAAGAACAAAGCCTATCAAACCCATATGGGCACTCGTCTGGCCGACCACCTCTACACGACCTACAACCCTGGGCGCATGGTGCCCAGGATCAACCAACACGCCGCAGACATCGAGGCTGAAATGCCCAGACACATTGCCCGTTGGCTGGGACGCACCTCCAGCTATGGCAATGCCATACCTTCGCTGGCCTTTTGGCGAACACAAGTGGC
>JAAYBL010000214.1 GCA_012718945.1 Bacteroidales bacterium | reverse complement strand
TGACAGTACCATCAATGCCCAACGCTTCCATGAGGGGTTGAGCACAGTGATGACCGGTACGGACAGCTATTCCCAAATGATCCAGTAGCGTACCGACATCAAAGGGATGAATGCCTTCGAGCAAGAAAGAAAGGACGGCACTTTTCTCTGATGCCTGGCCAAAAATCCTGCATCCATCTATTTTTTTCAGCCCTTCTTCTGCTTCTTTGAGCAGATTTAGCTCGTGTTGGTGTATGCGATCCAACCCCACTTCTTCCAGTACATCCAAGGCTTCAGCCAAGGCTGTCGAACCAATAAAATCGGGCGTACCGGCTTCAAATTTGTAGGGCAACTCATTCCAGGTAGAGCCAGAAAAATGAACCTGCTTGATCATCTCTCCACCACCCTGGTAAGGGGGCAGTTGGTTGAGTAGTGCTGCCTTTCCGTACAATACGCCAATACCGGTGGGGCCATAGATTTTATGCGATGAAAAGGCATAAAAATCGGCGTTCAAAGCCCTAACGTCCACCTTAAGATGGGGAACAGCCTGGGCTCCGTCCACCAGCACGGGGATGCCGGCTACGTGGGCAAGGCTGATCAAGTGAGCGACAGGATTGACGGTACCCAGGACGTTGGAAACATGGGTCATCGCAACCAGCTTCACTTTGGGACCTAACAAGTTTTGATAGTCCTGTATCGACAGTTCACCGTTGTTAGTGATGGGAACAACTTTTAGCGTCATCCCTTTGCGCTCACACAGCAATTGCCAGGGAACAATGTTGGAGTGATGCTCCATGGCCGTGACAATGATTTCATCGCCGGGTTGACAGAAAGCTTCCCCAAACGAGTATGCCACCAGGTTGATGGACTCCGTTGTGCCCCTGGTGAAAATGATTTCGGAAGCCTCAGCTGCGTTGATAAAACGGCGCACCCTTTCCCTGGCCGCTTCGTGGGCTTCGGTAGCCCGCTGGCTGAGGAAATGTACTCCACGGTGAATATTGGCATTGGTAGAGGTATACCCCGTTGTAATCCTGTCGATAACGCGCTGTGGCTTCTGGGTCGTCGCAGCATTATCCAGGTAAATCAAGGGTTTTCCGTAAACCTGCTCTTTGAGCAGGGGAAAAGTCTCACGAAGGTCGGCAAGCATCGCATCCATCTCAATGACAATAAGCAGCGGAACAACCGGCACAACGGGCCAGTTCACCTCTGAATCGTTTCTCAACCAACATACGCATCCTGTCCTTCAAGGGTTCCAGGCTGATGGTATCGATGACATCGGTGGTAAAGGCGTATTTCATCAGCAAGCGGGCTTCTTTTTCTGAAATGCCCCTTGAGCGCAAGTAGAAAAGAGCGTTCTCGTCCATCTGACCAGTGGCCGATCCATGACTACATTTCACATCGTCAGCGTATATTTCCAATTGTGGTCTGGCACGCATCTTGGCCTGAGGCCCACAAAGGTTTTTGTTCGACTGGTAAGCGGCCGTCTTCTGTGCATCCTTGCGTACCATGATACTACCGGCGAAAATGCCACCCGCTTCGCCATCGAGCACGTATTTATACAATTGGTTGCTGACACAATGGGGTAAAGCGTGATCTACCTCCACATGATTGTCGACAAACTGGCCTGTTTCTGCCAGGACGATGCCCGACAAAGAAACCTCAGCATGCTCACCTTCGAAACGAACCGATGTGTTGTTGCGGGTAAATCCGTTGTTGAGCGTCACGGTGTTCATCAAGAGGTTGGCGCGCGTACTCACAGCGGCAAAAGCGTGGCTTACCCTGGTCGTTTGCGGATGATTCATTTCCAGTTCATAGAAGGACAATCTGGCATCCTCGTCCACGAACAACTCAATCACCTGGTTGGCAAAAAGGTTGTTGGCTGACAAGGCATGGTCGCAGAAAAGCAGGGTTGCTTGCGCACCTTTTTCCAGAATGACCAGGACACGCCGTTGTACGAGCATGTCTTCAGGCGCCCTTAGAATATTGATGACCTGGATGGGTTTTTCCAGCACAACCCCTTTGGGCACATACAGGACAAATCCATCTTGTGCAAAGGCCGTGTTGAAAGCCGCCATGCCATCCTTGGAGGAGGCTGCGAGCTTGTTATAGTAGGGCGCCAACACAGCTTCGTGTGATTGCGACAAGGCGTTCAGACTACCACAAAGTACGCCCTCAGGCAATCGACTGGCCGAATTGCCAGCATAAAACTGGTCATTGACCACAAAATAAAGGAGTGTGGACAGATTGGGCACGTCGCAGCTGAACACCTGATGGGGATCGACGGGAATGGACAGGCGTTGGAGGTTCATGCCATAATCCCTTTCCAGTGCAGGGCCGAGGTCGCAGTCCCTGTAGGCTTCCTGTCGACTGG
>JAAYBL010000213.1 GCA_012718945.1 Bacteroidales bacterium | reverse complement strand
CTAGGTTGTTCAGTGCAGCCGAATGTCCTGGATGACTTCCCTGCCGAGGGCTGTGTTTAATTGCTTGATCAGCCCCTCTCGCATCAGTTGCATTTCCTGTCGAATGACAGCGGCATCTACCGTGATGTGGAGCACGCCTTTGCTGATGAATAGTTGGCTGACGTGGCTGGCCAGAGCCTGACCGACGACCTCGGGAAAGCGCCTGATAAGCCGTTTTTCGTACAACCGGCCATCGAGGTGTTGCTGCCTGAGCAGTTCCTCCAATACATCCCCCAGTTTTTGTGCGTTTCTACGTATCATGTCATGGGTGTAATGACGCCGTTGGTCACGTTAAAGAAACGGTAGTCGCTCCCTGTACGTTCCAGCAATCGGACGAGGTGCTCTTTATTGGTGTCGGTGATGAACAATTGACCAAAGTCTTGTCCTGAAACCAGCCGTAAGATCTGTTCCACCCTGGAGGCATCCAGTTTGTCGAATAAATCATCAATCAGTAGGAGTGGCTTCATCTGCTTGGTACGCTTCAGGAAACCGTATTGTCCCAGTTTCATGGCGATGAGGAAACTTTTGTTTTGACCCTGTGAACCTACGCGTTTGATGGGATAGCCATCGAGTTCCATTTGCAATTCGTCCTTGTGGATGCCTTTGGATGTGTATCCCAGCATCTTGTCTCGTAGCCTGGTCTCGCTCAACTGATCAATCAAGGAGCCTTCGCTGAGTTGGGACGTGTACAGTAGACGGATGGCTTCCTTGCCGCCCGATATATAATGGTAGTATTCTTCGAAAACAGGGGTGAAGGCTTTGACAAAGGCCTGTCTTTTCTTGAAGATCTGTTCGCCTTCCATGGCCATTTTCAACTCGTAGACCTCAAAGAGGGAGGCTTCGTACTCGGTGTCATCCCTGAGCAAGGTGTTGCGTTGCAGCAGTGCTTTGTTGTAGGCAACCAGTGATTCCATGTAGGCGTGGTCGTATTGGGTGATGACCATGTCCATGAAGCGGCGACGTTCGTCACTGCCTTCCCTGATCAGGTCTTCGTCGGATGGGGAAATCAGGACCAGGGGCAGTTTGCCAATGTGTTCAGAGAGACGTTCGTATTCCTTGCCGTTGTACTTGAAGGTTTTCTTTTGCCTGCGTTTCACCCCGCAGGAGACTTCGTTCATGAGGTCTTCGTTTTGGAACGTGCCTTGAAGCATGAAAAAGTCGGCTTCGTGATGGATGTTGTGCAGGTCGCTGGGGTTGGTGTGGCTTTTGCAGAACCCCAGGTAGTAAATAGCGTCCAGCAGGTTGGTTTTGCCCTCTCCATTATTTCCGACAAAACAATTCAAGCCAGATGAGAAGGTGAGTTCAGCTTCCCTGATGTTTTTGAAGTTCAAGATAGAGAGGTGGTTAATCTGCATGCGGCAATGGAATGGGCGTCCTGCAGACAAATGTACGAAAAAATGGGAGATATATTTTTTGAATCAAATGAAATGATGTACTTTTGTAAGCCAAAATCCGTATCTGCTTATCAACAACACAGGAACGTCATGTCAGAAAAAACCGAAAAGAAGGACGACTTGCAACAAGTCAATGAAGCGTTGAGCCGCTCTGAACAATTTATTGAAAAAAATCAGAAAAACCTCCTTATAGCATTAGCTATCATTGTAGTACTAGTGGGTGGTGTGTTGTTGTTCCGTCATAGTTATGTTGCTCCGCGTGAATCCCAAGCTCAGGCCATGATTTTCATGGGTGAACAATATTTTGCAGTCGACTCTTTCCAACTGGCCATCCATGGTGATGGTGCTGAATACATCGGATTTGAAGGCATTATCGACGAATTCGGTATCACCAAAACAGCTAAATTGGCTGCTGCTTACGCCGGTCTCTGCTACAAGAGCATGGGTGATTACAAGACAGCTGTCGATTACCTCAACAAGTGCAAAGCTGATGACATCATGGTTTCCCCGGCTTTGTTGGGAGCCATCGGTGATTGCTACGTAGAAATGCAGGAATACGGCAAGGCTGTTTCCTATTTTGAAAAAGCCGCCGAAACAGACAACGAATTGCTGGCTCCCATCTATCTGATGAAGGCTGCCCGCGTGTACGAAAAAGAAGCCAAGTATAACAAAGCCCTTAAGGTGTACGAACAGATTCAAAATGAATATCCGCTTTCCCAGGAAGGAATGGATGTTGAACGTTTCATTGAACGGGCTAAATCTGCACAGTAACATTGGCCACCCAATACCACAATTTATCGGAATACGATGCCAAGACCATGCCTGATGCAAAGGGCATGCGTGTTGGCATTGTCGTTTCAGAATGGAACGAATCCATCACTTCACGCCTCCTGGAGGGCGCTGTCAATACCCTGGTTAAATTAGGTGTATCGCAGGACGATATCCTCGTTCGTTGGGTACCCGGAAGCTTTGAGCTCGTGTATGGTGCCACGTTGATGATGGAGCTGCCTGCTGAGGACGCTCCTGATGCTGTCATCGTGCTTGGCTGTGTCATCAGGGGTGAAACGCCTCATTTTGAATACGTCTGCTCAGGTGTAACGCAAGGAGTGACTGCACTCAACACCAGGGGTAAGCAACCCGTTATTTTTGGTTTGCTGACCAACAACACGATGCAGCAATCTGTCGACAGGGCAGGGGGTATTCATGGCAACAAGGGCGACGAAGCCGCTGTGACGGCTGTCCGCATGATTGCCTTTAAGCGTTCACTGTACTAATCAATCGATTGATTTATTAATCAAGATCCAGGCCAAATTGCTTGTAAAATTCGAGCATGGCCGGGTTCTTTTTTACCATGTGCTCGAAACGGTCCCTGTTGGTGTAAGGTCGTGACTGAGCCGAGGTCTCGTCCAGTTTGACACTGTATTTGATGTGGCTGTTGCGCAGGTTGACGTGTAACCAGGCTTCGATGGCCCCTTTATTGTCCAGTAACTTTTTCTGGAGTACAGGGTTGCTCACCACCACTTCGTAGTGGTGTTGCTCTACCTTGACGGGCTGGCAGGTTTTCATGCCGTTGGCCAGGTGGATGTCGTCCGATAGCTGGTCGCTGTATTTCAGCCAGGTTTTTTGGACAGCCTCGTCAGTGTAGACCGCGTCCATGACACTGGGTTGAAAGGCGTTCTGGGAGGCTTCCCGTTGTTCCGCCGCTTTCTGGCGGTTGATACGAATGGAACGGACCGAACGGTATTCTGACAGGTTCTTCGCTGGTTGAACCTGGTTGGCCGTCTTGTTGGTTGAGTCCGACTCGTCTTGTGTGGCCGCAGCGGGAGCTGCTACGGCTGACTTTTTCGTTTTTGCAGTGGGGGTGGGGCTTGTAGCCTGTGCTACCGCTTGGGCCTGTAATCCCGGATTCAAAGGCAGGATAGGAGCCGGCTCATCTTCAATCAGGAATTCCCAGATTTTTTTTTTTGATTCGGAAAGCTGCGCTATCCGGATCAAGGCCAATTCGACAAGCAGCCGCTTATTCTTACTTTCCCGATACGCCAGGTCGGCGTCGTTGCAAAACTTGATGGCTACATAGAGAAAGTCCGGTTGGCAATGTTGGGCTTGCTCGAGGTAGCGTTCCCTGATGCTGGCGCCAACCTCCAGCAAGACCAGGGTGGCTTTGTCTCTACAGACCAACAGGTCGCGGAAATGGCTGCTTAGCCCGGTGATGAAATGCTGGCCTTCGAAGCCGTGGTTGAGGATGTCGTTGAAAATCAACAAGGATTGGTTGACGTTGCCTTCGAGCAAGGCGTCGGTCAGTTTGAAATAGTAATCATAGTCCAGCACATTGAGGTTTTCAATGGTGTGTTGGTAGGTGATGGTGCCGTTGCCGTAGCTGGCCACCTGGTCGAAGATGGACAAGGCGTCGCGCATACCGCCGTCGGCTTTGACGGCAATCACGTTCAACGCTTCCTCCTCGGCTTCAGTGCCCTCGGCTTTGGCGATGCGTTTCAGCTGGTCGACAATATCGTTTACGCTGATGCGGTTGAAATCGTGTATTTGACAGCGGGAGAGGATGGTGGGTATGATCTTGTGTTTCTCCGTTGTAGCGAGGATGAAAATGGCATGGTGCGGAGGCTCTTCCAGTGTCTTGAGAAAGGCATTGAAGGCCGCTGTGGACAGCATGTGCACTTCATCGATGATGTATACCTTGTATTTACCCAGTTGAGGCGGGATGCGCACCTGGTCTACCAACGTCCTGATGCCGTCGACCGAGTTGTTGGACGCGGCATCCAGTTCGAAAATGTTCAGGGAGCGCTGTTCGTTGAAGCTGAGACAGGATTCACACGCGTTACAGGCTTCACCGTCGGCCGTTGGGTGTTGGCAGTTGATGGTTTTGGCAAAAATACGGGCGCAAGTGGTCTTACCTACGCCTCTGGGGCCGCAAAACAAATAGGCATGCGCCAATTGATTGTTCTTGACGGCATTTTTCAGTGTTGTTGTCAGTGCAGATTGCCCAACCACGGTCTCAAAGGAGTCGGGACGGTATTTGCGGGCAGAAACCAGGTAGTTCTCCATCATTGTTCAGGTTACTGGCAAAGGTAGCACAACCTTTTCAAATTAAAAGGCCCGGCGCTACGATTTCTGATATTTTGAGCTATTTTTGCAGGACAATCCCATTGCTGTGGAAACGCTGAAAAATTGGTATCTGAAGCTCAAGCCGTACTTGAACAAGTACATCATCGTCACCGTGTTTTTCGTGGTGGTGATCGGGTTTGTCGATGAGAACAGCGTGGTCAGGCGTATTAAGCTGGAGCGGGAGATTTCCCGTATCAGAAAAGAAATCAAGCATTACGAACAATTGCGCGACCAAAGTGCGGCCAGGTTGGAGAGCCTCAAAGCCGGTAAGGAAGAGTTGGAAAGGGTGGCCAGGGAAGAGTACTTGATGAAAAAAGAAAACGAAGATATTTTCCTCATAGAAGAATAAGTATAATAAGCCGTCGACACACTGTTGACAGCAAGCACATTTACGCATGAAAAAAACATTTCTCAACGTCACATACATTGTAGGAGCCATTTTGATTCTGGTTTCCTCTGTCCTGGTTATGGAACATGTGGCTATCGGCAAGTACCTGTTTTCCATTGGTGCCGCCTTGTACATTTTAACCAAATTTCAACAACAATACACAGGGGATGACTTCAGGCTAAAACGCTTGAATCGTAATTACCTGATCAACTCTTTCCTGCTTGTTGGTATTGCCTATTTGCAGTTTAAGACCTTGACGGCCTGGGTCGTTTTGTTGTTGCTTGTCGCCTTGCTGGAAATGTACAGCAGTCTGAGGCAGTCGGCTTACGAAAAAGAGATAGAAAAGAAGGCGGCCGAAAAGCAGGAAGCCGCTTCTCAGGCACCGACAACATCTCCCGACAACGCTCCTTCATCTTCTGACGATCAGGCAACCACCGCTCGCTAAGAGCCATGGGCCGGCCTTCCTTCGATTTCAAGCACTTCTCGGTACGGCACGATGCCTGTGCCATGAAGGTGGGCACTGACGGTGTCTTACTAGGGGCTTGGGTTGATGTGCGTGACGCTGCTCGTATCCTCGATGTGGGCACAGGAACAGGATTGCTGGCCTTGATGATGGCTCAACGAACGGAACAATCATCGCCTTCCACCCCGCTACCGGGAAATGATCAGGGGCGCGTGTACATTGATGCCCTTGAAATTGATGACGCTGCTGCCGCACAAGCCTTGAGTAACGTACAGGCCAGTCCCTGGTCCGATCGTATCCGGGTGGTTAGGGGTGATGCAAGAGCTTGGACAGAAGGCGTTTATGATCACATCGTGTCCAATCCACCCTATTTTCGTCAATCGCTCAACGCGCCTGAGAAGGTGCGCAATCAAGCCAGGCACGACGACACCTTGAGTTGGGAACATTTGATAGATCTGGCTGACCGGTTGTTGGCCCCCAATGGTCGTTTGTCACTGATTCTCCCCATGGAAGCCGATGGGCTCATCGAAGCGATCTGTTGGCCCCATCACCTCTATCTGGCCAGGCGTTGGACGGTGGCCAGCTTGCCAGGTCGAACCCCCAATCGCCTATTGTTAACTTTTCAACGCCACCAGGCCCCCATCGAGCACGGTCACCTTTGTGTACAGTCGCAGCAAGGCCAGCGGTCATCCGAATTCTCCGCCATAACCGCAGACTTCTATCTCTAAATTATTGTCATTTTTTTCCTACCTTTGCACCCGAAAAAAATTGACAGGTATGCAGAAGCACTTTCCGGAATATTCCGGGTTCGACCTTTCCGTCATCAATCAGGAAATGCTGAAGAAATGGGATGAGAATGACCTCTTCCATAAAAGTTTGCAAATCCGTGAAGGAGCACCCTCTTTCGTGTTTTACGAAGGACCGCCCTCTGCCAACGGCATGCCAGGCATTCACCACGTAATGGCCAGGTCTATCAAGGATATTTTCTGCCGTTACAAGACGATGAAGGGCTTCCTGGTTCACCGCAAGGCCGGTTGGGATACCCATGGTCTGCCCGTTGAACTGGGTGTGGAAAAGTCGCTGGGTATTACCAAGGAGGCCATCGGTAAGACCATTTCGGTGGCCGATTACAACGCTGCCTGTCGCAAAGACGTGATGAAGTACACCAAGGAGTGGGAAGACTTGACCCACAAGATGGGGTATTGGGTCAACATGGACGACCCCTACATCACCTACGATAACCGTTACATTGAAACCCTGTGGTACTTGCTCAAAGAGCTGTACAAGAAGGGCTTGCTATACAAGGGTTATACCATTCAGCCGTATTCGCCGGCTGCCGGTACCGGTCTCAGCTCGCACGAACTGAACCAGCCTGGTTGCTACAGGGATGTAAAAGACACCACCTGTGTTGCCCAATTCAAACTAATCAATCCCAAGGCTGAATGGACAGCGTTTGGCGAGGCCTATATGCTGGCCTGGACCACGACTCCCTGGACCCTGCCTTCCAATACCGCCCTCTGCGTTGGACAGAACATCACATATGTGGCCGTTCAGACCTACAACGCATACTCCGGCCAGCCCATGACCTGCATTCTGGCCAAAGACCTGGTTGTCCAACATTTCAATCCCAAGGCCGCTTCATTGCCTCTGGATGCCTATCAGCCCGGTGACAAACTGATTCCGTATGCCGTGATTGGTGAATACAAGGGTAGTGACCTGCTTGGAATGACTTACGAACAACTGATTCCCTGGGTTAATCCGGGTGAAGGGGCGTTCAAGGTTATCCCCGGTGATTATGTAACCACGGAAGACGGTACCGGTATCGTACACATCGCCCCCACGTTTGGTGCAGATGACGACAGGGTTGCCAAACAAGTAGGGGTTCCCCCGCTGTTGCTCCTCGATAAGGAAGGCAACGAACGTCCCATGGTGGATCCTACCGGTCGATTTTACCGCCTGGAAGACCTGGATCAAGCTTTTGTGGCTGAAAAGGTCAACGCTGCTTCTTACGCCGAATACGCTGGTCGTTTTGTCAAAAATGCCTACGACCCTGCGCTGACTGAAAACGATGCGACCTTGGACATTGACCTTTGTGTCATGCTCAAGCAACAACATCTCGTTTTCAAGATCGAGAAACACGTTCATAATTACCCGCACTGCTGGCGTACCGATAAGCCCGTGTTGTATTACCCGCTGGATAGTTGGTTTATCCGCTCCACGGCCCGTCGTGAAGAGATGATGGCCCTCAACGACACCATTCAATGGAAGCCGGCTTCTACCGGCTCCGGTCGTTTTGGCAAGTGGTTGGAAAATCTTCAAGATTGGAACCTGTCCAGAAGCCGTTATTGGGGTACTCCGCTGCCCATCTGGCGCACGGAAGACGGTACGGAAGAGGTCTGCATCGGTTCGGTCGCCGAACTCTACGATGCCATCGAGGCTGCTGTCAAAGCCGGCTTTATGAAAAGCAATCCGCTGGGTGACTTTAAGCCCGGCGATTATTCGGCCGACAACTATGCCCTCATTGACCTGCACAGGCCTTACGTGGATGACATCACCCTGGTGTCGCCCAGCGGCAAGCCCATGCGCCGGGAAAGCGACCTCATTGACGTGTGGTT
>JAAYBL010000212.1 GCA_012718945.1 Bacteroidales bacterium | reverse complement strand
ATTTCGTCCGTTAGAGCCTGGTTTTGGCATTACCATAGGAAATGCCTTGCGCCGCATTCTTTTGTCTTCACTCGAAGGATACGCCATCACCTCCATTCGCATCGATGGCGTTGAACATGAGTTCTCCACCATCCCTGGTGTGTTGGAAGATGTTACCAACATCATTTTGAATTTGAAGCAAGTGCGCTTCAAACAAGTGGTAGATGAGTTTGAGACGGAAAAGGCCACCTTGTCCGTTTCAGGGATGACAGAAGTAACAGCCGGCGATCTGGGTAAAATGTTTACCAGTTTCGAGGTTTTGAACCCCGAATTGGTCATTTGTCATATGGATCCTACAGCGGCTTTCCAATTGGAAGTGACTATTAACAAGGGTAGGGGCTATGTTCCCGCTGACGAACAGCAGGCTGTCGCTACCGATATTAACGTGATTCCCATTGACGCCATCTATACGCCAATCAAGAATGTCAAGTTTGTGATTGAAAACTTCCGTGTTGAGCAGAAGACAGACTATGAGAAATTGGTACTTGATATCCAAACCGATGGTTCCATCCACCCGAAGGAAGCGTTGAAGGAAGCTGCCAAGATTCTTATTCATCATTTCATGCTGTTCAGTGATGAAAAAATCACACTGGATACAGCCGAAGTGGACGGAGGCGAAGAGTTCGATGAAGAAATCCTGCACATGCGTCAATTGCTCAAGTCAAAGCTCATCGATATGGATCTTTCCGTACGTGCGCTCAATTGCTTGAAAGCCGCAGATGTGGAAACCCTTGGCGAACTGGTTGTTTTCAACAAAACCGATTTGCTGAAATTCCGCAACTTTGGTAAGAAATCACTGACCGAATTGGAAGACCTTCTGGAAAGTCTTAACCTTTCTTTTGGCATGGATATTGCCAAGTACAAATTAGATAAAGAATAAACAACGATGAGACACAATAAGAAATTCAATCATTTAGGCCGCCAAACCGCTCACCGTAACTCGATGTTGTCAAACATGGCAATTTCGTTGATCACGTACAAGCGCATTTTTACAACAACGGCCAAAGCCAAAGCTCTTAAATTGGTGGTTGAACCCCTGATTACTAAATCAAAAGACGACTCTACGGCCAGCAGACGACATGTTTTCAGCATTCTGCAAAACAAGGAAGCTGTGACCGAGCTCTTTAAGACTGTTGCTCCCAAAGTGGGCGACCGTCCCGGTGGTTACACCCGCATCATCAAGACAGGTTTCCGTCAAGGTGACAACGCTCAAATGTGTTTCATCGAGTTGGTTGACTTCAACGAAAACATGTTGAAAGCCAAAACGGAAAAGAAAGGCCGCACACGTCGCGCCGGTACCAAAAAGAAAGAAGCTGCTGCTGTTGCTGAAAAGCCTGCTGTTGAAGCTGCACCTGTTGAAGTACCTGCCCCCGAAGCTCCAGCTGCTGAAGAAGCTGCTGAACCCAAGGCTGAGTAATTTATCCTATTCCACTTATTTTGAAGCCACCTGACGAACGTTGGGTGGCTTCATTTATATAACCGCCCGTTGCCATGTTAGAATCCATCAAACGCCTGTCGTTTAAACACAAGAACAACAAGTTCAAATACTACCTGTCGAGTTACCTGAGGATGCTGACACCAGGTTGGGTATACCAATGCCAGTTGCCATCTTGGTTGAAACGGTTGGATAACTATGACAAAGCGTATATACGGCAGCGTGTGGACTATTACAACAAGCTTAGCGGGGCTCCGGTGCAACTTGACAATGCCACACCGTTGAGCGGTTTAAAGTGGCCTAAAAAGCTTAAAGCATACCATTTCGATACCCTAGAGGTTGGCATGTATTTCCCATTAAACAAGTTGGTGTGTTACCGATTTGGCGATGTCACCCAAGTGCCTGAGCAACCTTCGCTGGTTAAAAGCCGTCCAATTAAAGGGGATAACACCAATGCAGTGGTGCTTAAGATCAACAAATCGAGGCATTTTCTCTTTGTGAATGATCCGCTGCCTTTCAATAAGAAAGAAGCGATCATGATAGGACGGTTTAATATCAACCAGGAACATAGAGCAGCCTTTATGGAGCAGTACTTTCATCATCCCCTTTGCGATATCGGCGATGTATCCACCCGAAAGCTGTACCCACAATGGCAGAAACCAAGGCTGACCATCGATGAGCACCTGAACTACAAATTCATTTTGTGTCTGGAAGGCAACGATGTGGCCAGCAATCTCAAATGGGTCATGTCATCCAACTCATTGGCGGTGATGCCAGAGCCTACCTACGAGACCTGGTTTATGGAAGGCACCTTGATTCCCAATTACCATTATGTGGCTATCAAAGCTGATTATTCAGATTTGGAGGAACGTTTGATGTATTACATGACGCACGAAAAGGAAGCTGAAGCCATTGTTCAGCATGCTCATGACTTTGTCAAACCGTTTATGAATAACCAGCAAGAAAAACTCATATCCTTGCTGGTCATGCAGAAATACCTTGTTCAAACAGGGCAGGGGAAGGTTGCCGGAAAATAAGTCTGTCTCGACTCAGTCTTTAAGCGCGAAGGTGGCGCTACCAATCAAGTAGCCGTCTGCAAATAACTCAACGCGATAGTTCCCAGGGTGCAGGTATTCTTCCACATCCCAGTAAATGGATACGGCAATGTCCTCACCTTCATATTCGATGGGTCGCCTGGCTGAGTAACCAATGTACCTTTCCTCAAACAGAAAGACATTGTCATTTCGTTTTACCAGGACCGTTTCATCCGGTTGAACAATGCGTAAATAGACGTACTTTTCTCCCCTTGGAGCGGAGATGTTTTTGCTGACAACAAAGTTGAATTTCAGTTGAGCGGTCTTGCTGATACGGGTCGCTTTGCGGCCTCTGTCTGTCAGCGCTTCCACCGTAATGTTTCTGGCTTCAAGGATGGAGGCCAGGGTTACCTTTTCTGTCAACACTTTCTTTTCTTCAGACAGGGACAACACTTGCTCTCGCTCCTGGTGGTAGCGTTGGGTGACTTCCTGATTTTCCTTTCTCAAGGCTGTATTAAGACGGCTCAACGAGTCGATCTGGGCGACATACGTCTTGATGATGCCTCTCAGTGTTTCCAACTCCTTACGGAGTTCAGAAATGCGTTTGGCATTGGTGGCCTTGGTGACCTTTAATTCATCCAACAAGCGTTGCACTTTGTAGCGTTCGTTGTCGAGCAGGGTGGCCAGGGAATCGTTACCGATGCGCAGGCCATACCCTTCGTACTGCAACGATAGTTGTGAATATTCGTCGGTAAGGGCTTCTTTTTGTAACTCGAATTCCTGGGTCATCTCACGGATCGCAACATCCTTGCTGCGCAGGCTAAGCCCAAGGTACACCAGCGTGCCTACCAAAAGGACAATCACTATAATCAAGAAGACGATGTTTCTTTTCTGCATACGTTCACGGCTTAAAAAAAGGCCTTTACGGGAAAAGGCAGGGTTGACGTTTGTTGCTGGCAAAAGTACAAAAAACAGACCACCCAGCCAAGGTGCTCCGTTTTTTGGAGTCGCTAATAGTCCTAAAAAAAACAAAAAATGAATTACGGAAAATTTTCTTTAATAAAAGAAATACGTACCTTTGTCACGCCGAAAAGAAACGGCCCAAAATGGGCGCTTTTAGAGGGTGAGGCCTGATAGAAAGGCCTGAGTTTAGGTATCACGTAAAAAAAGAGCGTATATGTCAAAAGTTACAGTAGTCGGTGCGGGCAATGTGGGAGCAACCTGTGCCAATGTTATGGCAATCAATGAAGTTGCAAACGAAATTGTCCTGTTGGACATCAAAGAAGGCGTGTCTGAAGGTAAAGCCATGGACATGATGCAGACCGTGACCTTGTTGGATGTTGATTCCAAGGTGATTGGTTGCACCAATGATTATGCCAGAACAGCCAATTCAGATGTTGTCGTTATCACATCAGGTCTGCCCCGTAAGCCGGGTATGACCCGCGAAGAATTGATCGGTGTGAATGCCGGTATTGTCAAGTCTGTAGCTGACCAGATTTTGAAGTACTCACCCAACGCCATCATTGTCATCATCAGTAATCCCATGGATACGATGACTTACTTGACGCTTAAGGCTACAGGTCTGCCCAAGAACAAAGTAATCGGTATGGGTGGTACATTGGATAGCTCTCGTTTCCGCTACTACCTGAGTAAAGCACTCAATGTCAATGCCCGCGAAGTTGAAGGTCTGGTGATTGGCGGTCATGGTGATACCACCATGATTCCTTTGAAACGTTTTGCCAATGTCAAGGGTGTTGCAGTAGAAAGCCTTTTGGATCAAGCAACCTTGGATAAAGTGGTTGCCGACACCATGGTTGGTGGAGCTACATTGACCGGCTTGTTGGGTACTTCCGCTTGGTATGCTCCAGGTGCTGCCGGAGCCTATCTGGTTGAAGCCATCCTCAAGGATCAAAAGAAAATCATCCCTTGCTGTGTTTACCTTGACGGTGAATACGGCCAAAAAGATATCTGTATCGGTGTACCTGTTACCGTTGGCCGCAACGGATGCGAAGGCATCATCGATTACAAGTTGAACGCCGACGAACAAGCCCTGTTCAACAAGAGTGCCGAAGCTGTTCGTAACATGAACAATGTTTTGAGTCAGTTGGGCGTATTGGCCTAACCATTCAATAAATCAACGATTGTGGGTGCCCAGGCCGGTTTAGGCCTTGGGCACCCTACTTTTTACTCCAAATAGGAGGGGCTTCGGGCCAAAAAGTGTATTTTTGCAGTTCAATTAATCGCTATGAAACGACGTCTGATTCTTGCCGGATGGTTGCTCGGGGCTTGCCTGCTGAGCCTCCATCTCGAAGCTCAAATACGCTTCGTGGCGCCCGACAGCCTTGTTTTCGTTGATGATAGTGACACAGAAGCTGTCGATACTCAATCCTCTATTGTCGATCGTATCAACCGTATTGAGCCTGGTAAAGGCACGGTGCGTGTCATACAGGATGAGGAGGTGGCTAAACGTCTGGGACGACCAGCTGGCGGCCAAGCGAACGAAGCGACAAAGTCCGTTACCATCAACGGCTGGCGCATACAGGTCTTTGCTGGTAATAACCAACGTCTTTCCAAGGAAGAGGCGTTCAGAAAAGAAGCCGATGTGAAGTCGGCCTTTCCCGAATTAGCCACCTATGTCCATTATACAGCGCCTTTCTGGCGACTGCGGGTGGGCGATTTTCAATCTTTCAGAGATGCCAATGACATGCTTAATCGTCTCAAACGAGCGTTGCCATCTTATGGGCGGGAAATGTCTATTGTCAAGGAAAAAATCATTGTTGAGCGATAGTAAGGCACTTTTATAAAATAACGAGTCATGGTTGATAAACGCGTCGTACTGGCAACGGAATCCAATCTGGTCCAGGAAGCAATGGCTGCCCATTACAAGGAAATCCTCTCGCTGTTGGGCGAGGATGTAGACAGGGAAGGCCTGCTCAAAACCCCTAAGCGGGTGGCTAAGGCCATGCAGTTTCTTACATACGGATACAACATTGATCCGGCTGAAATCTTGCGTTCTGCAAAGTTTAAGGAAGAGTACCGACAGATGGTCATTGTCAAGGACATCGATTTTTACTCCCTTTGCGAACACCACATGCTGCCTTTCTATGGCAAGGCTCATGTAGCCTACATTCCTGATAACTACATCACCGGCCTAAGCAAAATAGCCAGGGTGGTTGACATCTTTGCCAGACGGCTCCAGATTCAGGAACGCATGACCACCCAAATCAAGGAGTGTATCCAGGAAACACTCAATCCCCTTGGCGTCATGGTTGTGATTGAAGCGCAGCACCTATGCATGCAGATGCGTGGTGTGGAAAAGCAGAATTCCATCACCACGACATCCGATTTCACAGGGGCTTTCCAGCAAGCCAAAACCCGCGAGGAGTTTATCAGTCTGATTCGAAAATAACCCCGTTATTGGGCTGGTTTCTTGGAGGTGATTATAATCATCCCACTACCGGTGTTTTTACCTTGCAGTTGTTCGGCCTCCTTGCCTTTCCGAACTTCCACTGATTCTATTTCTCCAACATTCAGACCGAGGATTTTGAGAATGTCCGTTTCCGATGCATTGCTCAAATCTACTCCTTCCACCTGGTAACGTTTATCGTTTACGACGATCAAAGGGAGGTCTTTGTTGACCACAGCATTGGTGATCGTTGTTGATTGACCGTTAACGATCTTTACCAGCGTGGTCGATGATGTCGGCTGAGGAGTTGCACTTCATTTTTGTAGCCTGAACACGATAGGGATGGTATAGTAAACCGGTACATTCTCCCCTTTTTGACGGCCTGGTTTCCACTTGGGCATGCCTTTCACAACCCTGATGGCTTCAGCGTCACAGGCTTCGTCAAGCCCTCTAATGGACTCCACGTTAGTGACGTTACCATCTTTATCTACTACAAACCGGATGATACAGCGACCCTCGATGCCATTCTGGGCGGATACAGAGGGATAACGTAGGTTTTGCTTAATAAAGTCAATCAAAGCCGCCTCTCCGCCTAGGAATTGAGGCATTTCTTCGGCTGACGTCAAGGGCTTACCTTCATTGCCACTACCTGCTTTTGCGTTTTGAGCTGATGCATCTCCTGGGACACCCGTGCAAACTACTTTTCCTTTTTGGGTTACGGAAGTCTGACCTGTTTGATCGGCTGGGATGTCCCTCACAGTAATGACCGTTTTCGATGCTTGGGCTGATGGTTCATCAGAGACATCCTTAACGATGACTTTAGAGACGACGGGTGCTTGTTCAGCCTGAGGTGCGGGTGGTGTGGAAACACGGCTACTGGGAACGGTTATTTCTGTCAGTTCGTCGGAGACGGTGTTCAGGGTTTCCAGACCCCAAGCCTGGGCGGCCAGCAGGAAGAAAGCGAAGAGCGGGATGGATAGGGCATACTTGGTAAGCCCTATCAGTGAGGTTTTTTGTTTGTTCATCATGATGATGCGTTTTTTAAGGTGAATGACGTTGAAATGATTGGCCATCTGCACCGTGCTTTCCTGGCTGGACAGGCGTAACAAATGGTATTGGTATGATTGAGTGTTGAAACCGGCCTTCAAGACTTCACTGTCGGCCAGGTATTCGAGGTTTTCCCTAAGGCTGCGTCTGAGTAACCAGGCAAAGGGGTTGATCCAGAAGAGGATGCATATCAATTCCGCCAACAGCACGTCTAGGCTGTGGTGTTGATTAATGTGGGCCTGCTCGTGACGGATGATTTCATCCAGGTCCCGGCTGGAACAGCTGTCGGTGTTGACAAAGATCCAACGCATGAAGGAGAAGGGAGCCTGCCCTGCCGGCAAGTTGACCACCTCAACGCCATGGTGATTGATCCTGTCGTTCTTCGTTAACAAGCGGGCGAGAATGATCAACTGGCGTGAAAAACGTAGCAAGAGGAAGACTGCAACAAGACCGTATCCCCAGACCAGGAGTTCAAACAGATTGAACGTGGTTGATTCAGGCGTGATAATAATTTCAGGCAGGGTGGTGTCCAGTGTCTGAACCAGGGTAATGATCGGTTGCTGATGGTCCAACCAGGACATGAGGTCGACAAAGGGGAAAGCCAGGGTGAAAACGTAGGTGATCAGGAAGGCGGCCCGCTTTTGTTTGAAGAACGTGTCCTTTTGCAACAAGAACCTGAAGAAGAGGTAAAAGGCGGCCAACGCCAGGTTGACCTCCAAAAAATAGGTCATCGGGGTTGTCATGGCTAGTTGGATTTATCGTTTTCAATCAAACGGATAATGGCCTTGAGATCGTCCGTCGAGATTTTCTGCTTTTTGGCAAAAAACGTGACCAGGTTTTGGTAAGAGTCGTCAAAGTAGGTGCTCACGATGCCTGACAAATGCCGGGATGTGTACTCTTCTTCGCTGATGCGAGGTTTGTACACGTAAGTGTTGCCAACCAGTCTGGCATCCAGGTAGCCTTTGCGTTGCAGGTTTTTAATGATAGACGCCAATGTGGTGTAGGGTGGCTTGGGCTCGGGGTACCGTTCAAGGTAGGTTTTTATTACCTCTTCGCCCGTGGACCATACAATGCGCATGGCTTCTTCTTCCTGTGGGGTTAACTTTTCCATGGTTAGTGAATTACGATTGTATCGCAAAACTACGAAAAAATCGTAGACTGCAAGCGTTTGATTTAAAAATAGTGGTACGGTTAGTAATATTTAACAATAGGTAGGGTGATGGGTAAAATGAAAGGGCGTCAAAAAGTTTATGCTTTTTGACGCCCTCTTGTTGGTGCGATGTCTGTACCGGGAACTTCTTTTACAGTTGTTCGTCGATTAGTTTGATCTTTTTGTAGATCAAGTCGCGTTCTTCTTTCAAGGCTTCAATCTTTTGGGTGATTTCCTTGAGCAGGCCGTCACCTGAAGATTTTGACATCGTGAAGAAGCCGATGTTGTTTTCAGCTGTTTTGATTTCGGTATTCAAGCTGTCGAATTGGCGCAGCAGACGTTCCCTTTCGTGCAAGACCTTTCCTTGACCCTTGGTGGACATGTCGTCCAGGTTTTGCTGGTATTTGCTGATGCGGCGGTTTTCCCGGCTGTTGAAACGTCGGCTCAGTGCGTCGATGACATCGTGCCAATCTTTATACACGGCATCTTTTTCCTTGAAGGGGACATGGCCAATGGCGTTCCACCTGCTGGTCAGATCCTTGTATGTGCTGTGGGCCTTCTCTTCCGTGAGGTCCTCAGGCAACTGCCTGGCTTCTTCGATAAGGGCGCGCTTGGCTTCAAGATTGTTGGCTTCCTCGCTTTTTTGAGCAGGCGCATGCTGTTCCTTTTGTTCGAAAAAGTAATCGCAGGCTGTAATAAAGCGTTTCCAAATAGCATCAGACAATTTCTTAGGTACGGGGCCTATGGTTTTCCATTCCTTTTGGATGCGTATCAGCGTGTCGGCTGTCACTTTCCAATCGGTGCTATCCTTGAGGGCTTCTGCTTTTTCGCAAAGAGCTTTTTTCTTTTCAAGGTTTTGGTTCAGGACTTCCTTGGCAGCTTTGTAGAAATCGCTCTTGTGACGGAAGAAAGTATCACAGGCCGCTCTGAATCGCTCGAAAATCTTGTTGTTGACTTTCTTGGGGGCAAAACCGATGGTTTTCCACTGATCTTGCAACTGAATCACTGTGGCTGTCATGGCGTCCCACTCCTTGTATGACAAGAGCTTGGTGTAGTCGATGGCTTCCACTTGTTCACAAATGGCTGTTTTCTTGGCCAGATTTTCGTTTTCTGTGAGCTTCAGCCGTTCGAAAAATTGCTGGTGGGTTTTATTGATCTGGGTGGAGGCTTCCTTGAAGCGGTTCCAAATCTCTTCCCTATATTCTCTGGCAACAGGACCTGTTTCCCGCCATTCTTCGTGGAGCTTCTGCAACTGTCTGAAAGCGACAACGACGTCGGTTTCTTCGGCCAATTTTTCAGCGCTCTCGCAGAGTGAAGTCTTTATTTCCAGGTTTTTCTTGAAGTCGTATTCCCTGAACTCATTATTGATTTTCAGCAGGTCGTAAAAACGTTCTACCTGCATCTGGTAATTCTTCCATAATTCGTTGACCTGCTCCTGGGGAACTGGCCCTGTTTCTTTCCAGGTTTGTTGGAGCCGTCTGAACTCGGGTAAGGTACGACCGATATCTTCGGTGCTTTCGGTCAACTGGCGAACATCTTCAATGATTTTTCGCTTGGTTTCCAGGTTCAAGACACGTTGTTTTTCCTGTTCGGCGTTTTGTTCGGCGCGTTTTTCCCTCCACGTGTTCAACAGGCTTTTCAGTTCATTTTCCAATGGGTCGGATTCGATGGGCTTTGCGCCATCGGAGGGTGTGCCATCTTCGGAAGACTCTGTCCCTTCTTGCACGTCATCCGGATGTTCCGCTTTATGCAGGCGGTAAAAAGTCTGCTTCAAGTAGTCAATCCGTTCCTTTTTGTCGTTGCCTGGTTGTTCTATCAGTTCTTTCAACTGGTCAATGACGTCTTGCTTGGTCAAGGGTACAGGAATAGACACTTTGGCTTCAGGTTCTTGATCCTCGGTTGTCGGGATTGATTCGGTAGTCGGAGTAGGTTCGGTTGTTGTTTCTTCTACGACGACTTCTTTTTTTGCCCTGGTAGCCCGTTTGGGTTTTGGTGCCGGGGTGGCTTCCATCTCAACGGGATTGGCTGTTGTGTCCATCTGTTCAGCCGTTTGATTGACGGCTTCTGTGAGAGAGTCGTCCAACCCTGTCTTTTCGGGCAGGTTGTTGGTTTCTTGCTTGTCCATAGTCATAACGTTGGTTTTCGCGCTTTTATAAAAAGCTGGTATCTCGCAAATTAAAGCAAAAGTTTTGGCAATGTCACCATGAGTCGGTCTGTTTTTTAACTCACAGCCACTTCTTGCGCTTGAAAATAATAAGGATAAAGCCTGAGAAAAGGATCATCAGGAGCAGGGAAATCCAAAAGCCCCAAGCCTGGTTGATGAAAGGCATGTTGGGAAAGTTTTGGCCGAAGATGCTGGCCACCAACGTAGGAGGCATGAAGATGACCGAAACGATGGTGAATATTTTGATGATCTTATTCTGTTCGATGTTGACCAAACCCAGGAAGGTGTCTTGCAGGTAGTCGAGGCGTTCAAAACTAAACTTGGCATGTTCCACCAGCGAGTTGACGTCCTTTAAAACGATGGTTAGCTTAGTGGTCAACTCCTTGGGTAAGAGTTCGCTCCTGAGCAGGTTCGAAAGAAGTCGTTGCTTCTCTATGATGTTCTGCCTGATGACCATGATCTGTTCCTGCAATTTCGTAATGTCCATCAGTACGTCTTCGTCGGCATCCCGGATGGAGTCACTCAATTTGGTGATCTTGTCAATCACGTCCTCAATTAAGTCGGCGTCACGTTCCACCCTGGTCTCCAGTACTGCCACCATAACGTGGTAGCCACTCGGGTAGTTGCGGGGATTGGTGGCTATTCTTTTCTGCGTCTCCATGAAGGTGGGCAGATCTTCGTTGTGGACCGTGACCAGGATGTCGTTTTTCAGAATGAAGGAAACTGTCTCCAATTCGTAGTTGGTCAGCATGAAGTTGGCGTTGATGACCAACGAATCGGATGTCTCGATATAGCGGGACGACATCTCAATTTCTTCCATCTCTTCCTCTTCCTGGATGTAGATTTTGAGAAAGTCCTCCAATTGATTTTCTACCTCCTCATCGACATCGTGCAGGTCTATCCAAAGAAAGTTGCCGATGGGGGTGCTTTTCAGGAACTCAAGGCTACGACTAACCTTGATGCGCCCGTTTTCGTGAAAGAATAACTTGATTTCTGCCATGGCGTTTGCTGATTTGCTGCGTTTTGTCACGTTAGACAAAAACGGGGTGTAACGCTGGGTTGATACTCGCTGGTTGAGCCCGTCAGGATGTTTTCACACAAGATTCAACCAGGTTGGTCAAATCAATGAACTCCTGAACGGATAGTTGCTCGGGGCGTTTGTCAAATACCGCTCGGTCGTGGAAGGGGCAATCTTTTCCAATCAAAACTTTGAGGGAATTTCTCAAGGTTTTACGCCGTTGGTTGAAGCCTGTTTTGACCACCTGTTTAAACAGTTGCTCATTGCAGCCTAACGCTTTGACGTCGTTCCTGACCAGGCGGATGACGGCCGATTGGACGGCGGGCGGCGGATCGAATTGCTGTTCGTCTACGGTAAACAAGTATTCAATGTCGTAGTAAGCTTGTAGGAGGACACTCAGGATACCGTAGGCTTTTTTCCCTGGTTTGGAGGCAATGCGTTCGGCTACTTCCTTTTGGAACATGCCGGCACAGCAAGGTATGGTATCCTTGTTTTCGAGTACCCTGAATAAGATTTGAGAAGAAATATTGTAGGGGTAATTACCGATAACGCAGTAGGGTGAATTGAAAAGTGTGTCAAGGGGTAAACGAAGAAAGTCGCCTTCAATGATTCTACCTTCCAATGCAGGAAAACGGGCTTTGAGGTAGCGAACAGACTCGTTGTCCAATTCGATGACCTTGAGGTCGTTGTTATTTTTGAGTAAAAACTGCGTCAAAACACCCATGCCAGGACCAATTTCAAGTACTGGCAGCCCCTTGAACGCGTCAAGCGTACAAGCAATGCGGGCAGCGGTTTCCAAATTGGTCAGGAAATGCTGCCCCAGCGATTTTTTGGGTTTTACTGGGATCATCCACCTCGGTACGAAAAAATGACTACATTTGTGGCCTTTACAGGCTGTTTGCACCGCAAAAGTACGATTTTTTACCGAAGACTATGCCCTTGCTGAAAAAAATACTGCAAATCCTATTGCCTCTGGCATTGGCCGTTTTGTTGTTTTGGCTTGTCTACAAGGACATGGATTTCGGACAATTAGCCGCTGTGTTTAAGCAGGGTCTGCACGCCGGGTGGCTTTTGGCTGCCATTTTGTTGAGTGTGTTCAGTAACATCCTGAGAGGTCTGCGTTGGCGGCAATTGCTGGAACCCATCTCTGCAGACAGTCGCCGGAAGACCACTATCCTGGCTGTTTTTGTCAGTTATGCCGTCAACTTGATTTTCCCCAGAGCCGGTGAGGTGGCCCGATGCGGCATCATCACCAAGCATGATGGTGTCTCTTTTTCCAGGACCCTTGGTACTGTGGTGACTGAACGGTTATTCGATGCAGTATGTCTTTTGGTAATTGCTATCCTTGCCATCTTATTGCAGTTGGGCTTCTTCACCGATTTCTTTACCACCAATCCCGAGTCCCTTCAACGTTTTCGCAACCTGGCCTCGTCACCCTATCTTTGGATAGGCTTGCCGCTATTGGTGGTCCTGGCCCTGCTATTAAGAAGCTCATTGAAGCAAACCCGGTTTTACGAGCGGACAAAAGCGTTTTTACTCAAGATGTTTGAGGGCATGAAGACCATAGCCACGCTCAAGCAACCATTCCTGTTCGTTGGGTATACGCTGGCTATCTGGCTCGTGTATTTTCTTATGTTCTACGTGGGGCGTTTCTTTTTCCCCTTTGAAATACCTCTGGGCGTTTTACCCATGTTGAGCGCTTTTGTGATGGGGAGTCTTGGTGTGTTGGCGCCCGTTCAGGGAGGAATAGGAGCCTATCACTTCATGGTCATTTATACGTTCACCTTTTATGGTATCAACGAGCCTGAAGCGGCCATCTTCGCATTGGTTGTCCATGGAGTACAAACCGTTCAATCACTTCTTCTAGGGCTAGGTGCCTGGATTTGGTTATCAATAGGTCGCCGTAGAAGCGCTTAACCACCAACAAACTCCAATTCGGAAGTGGTGACGATGCCTTTTTTTCTGTCCCATTAAAACTTTGTAGAAATTTCGTGTCAAATTGTAACATTGTTGCAACATTGGTCCGTTTATTCGCCTATTTTGCCTCTTACCTCTGCCTATACTAGAGTGAAAAACCCTACCTTTGTGCGTCATCCTTATATCTGAACATGAAACAGTCCATTTTTTTGTTGGTCTTATTGACGGCCTTTCTACAATTCTCCTGTCAGGATGATGGTACCTATAATCCTCCTCCCTATACCGGAGATGACACAACGTATACAGTAACAGAACCATCTGATGGTTCCATCGCTACCGGTGTTTCCGGCACCATGCCGCTTTTCATGCGTGAAGACCCATCAGCACACCGTCTGATTACCGGCGTGACCAACCAGGCTGCCTTGTACGCCTTGACTGATATCAAGCGCATCGATTTAACCTCTCTTCCAGGATCCTGGGCCAGCCAGTTGGAGGCTATGGCAGATACCGATGATGAATTGTACGCCACGTTTACATACAATCAGTCAACATTGCCCTACAAGGTGGGTGTACGTTACAAAGGCACTGTTGTGCCAGGTGACACAAGCAAGCGATCCTTTTTCATTTCCGTAGATGGAGTCAAGAAAGACCAGTCCCTGGGTGGTTACTATACCCTGGCCCTCAACAACGCAGACAAAGACCCCAGCTACATCAGGGATGCTGTGTACAGACATTGCATTCAACGCTATATCCCGGCACCACAGGTCAATTTTGTGAGCCTGCGCATAAACGGTGTGGATCAGGGCTTGTATACCAACACGGAACATATCAATGCCGCGTTTATCAGGGAATGGTACCTGTCTACCAACGGAGCCAGGTGGCGGGCTGAACCAAAAGTGACAGGTGAGGGTACAACAGCTGGTCTGTACGGTACCGGCTTTTCCGGGTTGAATTACCTGGGCGAGTCGGCTACGGATTATGAGCCCTATTACGATCTTAAAAACAAACCTGAAAATCCACAACCCATCACTGATATCATGGCCGTTTGCCGCATCCTGGAGCAATGTGGCCCTGACACGCTGGAAAAAACAATCAGCACGGTGCTCGATTTGGACAGGACGTTGTGGTACCTGGCTTGTGAAAACATTTTCACCGATGAAGACAGCTACGTTCAAAAAGGAGGTACCGATTATTACCTGTATAAGGATGATGAAACTGGCCGCCTGACACCGCTGGAATACGACGGTAAGGACACGTTCCTGGACGGTGCCGTTGAATGGGATCCCTTCTACCATGCCGACGATCCCAGGTATCCTCTTTTACACAAACTGCTGGCTGTCCCTGCCATTCGTCAACGCTACCTGGCTCACTACCGTACCATCCTGAAGGAAGTGTACAATCCGACATTCCTCCATCCTGTGATTGACGCTTATGCTGCACTGGTCGATTCTGCTGTCAAAGCCGATCCCAGACGTCCTGCCAGTTATGACGCGTTCACCGCTGCCGTAGCCGGGATGAAGGCCCATGTTACCCAGCGTGCTGCATTCCTGAATGCCCACGACTCCATCAATGTCAACCACCTTCTCATCACTGATGTTCAATGGAAGGTCGGCGGTACAGCCTGGGCAACGCCAGCTCCTACCGACACCGTCGTTGTGACGGCCAGAATCAGTGGCGGTGGAACAACAGGTGTTTTCCTCAATGCAGGAACAGGCATGGTGGGTGGATTCAGACGTCTACAAATGTTTGACGACGGAACGCATGGCGATGAAGTGGCTGGTGATGACCTGTTTACCGCCTTGATTAATCCACAAAGTGCTGGTCTCAGGGTGCGCTTTTTTATTGAAGCTGTCAGGGGCAACGCCGCCAGAACACGGTCGTATATGCCAGCAGGCGCAGAACACGACGTTTATACCTATACTGTACAATGAGCATGAAACGCCCCCTTTATATACTGCTTGGTTGCACCTTGCTGCTGACCTTCCTGGCGCCTTCCATGAAAGCGGAGGATACCGATTTTGGCCTGTGGACCACACTTGACCTGAGCAAAAAATTGGATAATGGGCTGAAGCTAGCCTTTGAAGAGGAATACCGCTTGCGCAACGATCTGATGACCACCGACAAGTTTCAATCCACGTTTGAATTGAGCTATAAATTGGGTAAGTATTTTACCCCCGGGGTCTCCTATACATTGATCAATTACTATCACCCAAGAGATGATGAACATGCCCACAATTATTGGGAAACTCGCCACCGATTCAATGTTTTCGGGGAAGGAGAAGTTGATCTTGGTCGATTCACCTTATCGTTGAGGGAGCGTTTACAGACCACCTACAGGGTGTTGGACTCGCTTTCTTCAGCCAAAATAAACCCCAAACTGATGTTACGTTCCAAAGTCGGCTTGACCTACAACATCAAAGGTATCCCTTTGGAACCCTTCGCCTTTGCCGAGTTCCATCACTTGCTCAATAAGCAGAATGAGCCTTTTGCGTATGAAAAATACAGGCTTGGATGTGGCTTGAAGTACACCTATAAAAAAACCATATCTGTCAAACTTGGGTACTTGTATACCGCCGAATCTGATAAGGAAGAGGGCGAAAAGGCCAATGTGTTGACAGTCGGTTTTGGTTATAAATTTTAAGCATGTTGACTGAGCTGATGCATACTTCCATGATGGATATCTCCAACCGCATGCAGCCCATTACGTTGGCTGAGATGAAGGGTATCCGCCTGATGAACCGGATAGACACCAAATACCTGGCTCCCTCCAGATTGTTGCCTGGTTTATTGGAACGCTGCCGGGATGATTTCAGGATTCAAATCGTGGAAGGAAGTACCCTCAGCCGTTACAGTACGCAGTATTACGACACGAAGGATCTGGAAATGTACACCCTGCATCACAACAGCAAACGCCCCCGGTATAAGGTCAGGCTGCGCACGTATGTGGATTCAGACCTCCATTTCCTGGAAATCAAAAATAAGAACAACAAGGGTAGGACCGTCAAAGTGCGCATTCAGCTTTTTGGCGATCAGACCGTTTGTCAGCCGTTGCCCTGCAATCTAAACGATTTCCTGGGCAGGCATACACACTATACGGTCGACGACCTCTTTCCGCACATCAATACCACCTTCAATCGTATTACCCTGGTCAATAACAACAAGTCCGAACGCATAACCATCGACACCAATTTGTCGTTTTATAACTGCAGGACAGGTCATTCCAAAGAGATGCCTGAATTGATGATCATTGAGCTCAAACAGGATGGTAAAGTGCCTTCAAAGCTCAAAGAATTCCTTGTTGAAAGCCGAATACCGCCCGTTGGTATCAGCAAATACTGCCTGGGAACCGTACTCACCAATCCATTGGTTAAGAGTAACCGTTTCAAATCCAAATTACGTTACATACAAAAAATTACCCTAGATCAACCATGACTCCTTCAGATCCCTTTGTTCAAGATGCCTTGATGGACGGTAACGCCATCCAGGAAGCCTCCAAGATTCTTTTGACCGATGTGCCCCTCTTTGACGGGCCCAGCTTAGCCCATTTATTGTTCCGTTTTGGCTTTAACTTGTTGGTTAGTTGGATCATCATACAGTTCTTTTATTACAAGAAAAGCGACAGGCGTGATTTCTACTTCACTTTCCTGATGTTCAGTGTCACCGTGTTCCTGTTGATTTTCCTCATGGACAATGTCAAACTCCAGTTAGGCATGGCCCTTGGTCTGTTTGCCATTTTCGGTATTATCCGATACCGAACGGAAACGGTGTCCATTCGAGAAATGACCTATTTGTTCATTATCATTGGTATCTCCGTTATCAACGGACTGGCCATGACGGTGAGTTATGCCGAGTTGTTTGTCACCAACCTGATCTTTATCCTGGTCACCTGGGTGTTGGAGAATACCAAGGTGTTGAAACACACAGATTTTAAGATCATTCTCTACGACAAGATTCAATTGATTGTTCCCGATAAGGAGGCTGAGCTCATCGAAGACATCAGGCAACGTACCGGATTGGATGTTATCAAAATCGAAATAGGGAACATTGACTTTTTGCGCGATGTCGCTTACATCAAGGTCTTTTACAAACCGACCGACAAGGCGTCTTCTACCGTGATTAGTTCCAAACAACTCAAACCCGAGAATTTTTAAGCACGTTCGTGTGTCCTTTTCACAAGGATGCGTATATTTGTGTACCACCCTACCTTATGGGGTGGTACATCTTTTTTATACCCCTAAGCTATTCTATTATGAAGCAAACTCTTAGTCAACTCAAGCCTTCAGCCCTCTGGGGCTATTTCTACGAACTAACCCAAGTGCCCAGACCTTCCGGGCATATGGCCCCCATACAAGCCTTTATGATGCATTTCGGACAGTCTTTGGGGCTACCCACCTTGAAGGATGCTGTTGGGAATATTATCATTAGCAAGCCGGCTACACCAGGATTTGAAGCCAAAACACCAGTGGTGCTGCAAGCTCACCTGGATATGGTGCCCCAGAAAAACAGTCATGTTGACCATGATTTTGAGAAAGATCCGATTCGCCTTCGTATTGAAGATGGTTGGCTGAAAGCCACCGAGACGACCCTTGGGGCCGACAACGGCATCGGTGTGGCCGCAGCGATGGCTGTTTTGGCCGCTACCGACCTTGAACACGGACCCATTGAAGCGCTTTTCACCATCGATGAGGAGACGGGTATGGATGGCGCTTTTGGGCTAAAACCTGAAACCATCAAAGGTCGTACTCTTATCAATATGGATTCGGAAGACGAAGGCGAACTCTTTGTCGGCTGTGCTGGTGGTGTGAACGTCAATGTGTCTTTTTCCTGTCCGCAGTTGGTGCCGGTGCCCAGCGATCACAAGTCTTTTCTCCTGGCGTTGACCGGTTTAAAGGGTGGTCATTCAGGGATGGATATCAATTTGGGTAGAGGTAACGCCAATAAGATGCTGTTTCACTTGTTGAAAAGCCTGGTTGGTAAGTATGGCGTCCGTCTGGCAACCTACCAAGGTGGCACCTTGCGTAACGCCATTCCGCGTGAAGCGTTCGCTGTTGTAACCCTGCCGTCCACCAAGGTGAAGGACCTCAACACCTATGTGGCTGCTTACATGGCAGACCTGAATGCCTTGTATGCTGGCATTGAAGATGCCATCAAGGTGAGCGTCGAACCAACTGATCTGCCTGTGGGATTGCTACCCGAGCCATTGCAGGATGATGTGATCAATGCAGTGGTTGCCGTCCACGATGGCGTACTGCGCAACATGCCAGGCATGGCTGAGATGGTTGAAACGTCCTCCAATCTGGCCATTGTCAAAACCGAAGGCAAAGACGTTATCTTTCAATTTCTGGCCAGGAGTTCATCCGCTTTTATGAAAGACCAACTGGTATCCATGATACAAAGTACCTGTGCCTTGGCTGGTGCCAAGGTGTCAACCTCCGGAACCTACCCGGGCTGGATGCCCGATTTGAAGTCTCATTTGATGGATGTCATGGTAAACGTTCACAGCGACCTCTTTGGCAAAAAGCCCAGCGTCAATGTCATCCATGCAGGCCTTGAATGTGGCATCATCCAGGAGGCAGTAGGCAAAATGGAAATGATTTCTTTCGGACCCATCATTCGTCATCCTCATTCTCCGGACGAGAAGGTGGAAATAGCGAGTGTTGAACGGTTCTGGAACTATCTGATCCACGTGCTCAAAGCCATCTAACCAAAACCCATGCTTATGAAACGATCCTTTGTCCTGATGATTCTGGCGGCAATGCTGGTGGTATTGCCTTGTCAATCGGTGGAACGCATCAAGGTGCCTGCACAACCCAAGGTGAAGACCAAGTACGTGATTTCCGATGCCAGCTTGAAAAGATTGTCCAACTACATGGAACAAGCCGTTGAACGGGAAGACATCCCCTCTGCCGTTTGTTACGTAGAGTACAAAGGCAAGGTGGTGTATTTTGAAGCCTTTGGTCAGGCCGATAGGGAAGCCCAACGGAAAATGAAGCGGGACGCTATCTTCAGAATTGCGTCTCAGACCAAGCTCTTGACCACCGTTGCACTGATGACCCTGTACGAAGAAGGCCTTTTTAGTTTGGAAGATCCAATCAAGTGGTACTTGCCTGAATTTGCCAATCCTGTGGTCAGGGTTTCCGGTTCGTACGAAAGTGGTGATCTCGTGACGCGGCCTGCGAAAGGGGATATCACCATCCGTCACCTGTTGAGTCACAGTGCCGGCATCGGATATACCCCCTACGATCAAGACGTCAGGGTGATTTGTTACAACGACAGTGATACCAGCATTACGACCAAAGAAGTGGTGCGCCGTATTGCTGCATTGCCCTTACGCCACGATCCCGGAAAAGGTTACACGTATGGATTTGGTCTCGATGTGGCCGGTCATTTGGCGGAGGTCATATCCGGTCAACGGCTCGACGAGTTAATAGAGGAACGCGTGCTCAAGCCCCTTGATATGAAGGACACTCACTTTTATTTACCGAAGCGTAAAGCAAACCGCCTGGTTGGCTTGTATCAGAAGCCCACAAAGGACGAACCGATGACGTTGGCAGCCGATTCTGTGGAACGCTTTTACCCCTTGTCCACTGCCAACCGTTATTTCGGAGGTGGAGCTGGCATGAGTGGCACTATCGAAGATTACGCGCACGTGTGCCGTATGATTAAAGATTGGGGCGTTTACGATAAAAAACGCATCCTTTCGCGCAAAACCATTGAACAGATGTGCTCAGACCAACTATTTGGAGCGGCCGGCCAATACCAATTCGGATTGGGTCTGGAAATCATTTCTTCTGAAACGTCGGCCAAGCGTGTGAGAACGCCAAACTCCTATCGATGGGGTGGCTACTATGGCACCGAATACATCATTGATCCGGTAGAAGATCTGGTCATCTTGTTTTATACCAATAAAGTATCCTGGCACACCAACAGGGTGCAGGACGATTTCATCCGGATGGTCTATCAGTCGCTGTACTGAGCTATATTCCCAACGGCCTCTTTATAGGTAAAAAAAAGAGCTGCAGGCAAACGCTTGCAGCTCTTTTCATAAAGTTGAAAGTATCCTTAACGGACGCGCTTGTAGCCGTAAACGGCGGCACTGCCCAGTTCTTCTTCGATGCGGAGCAGCTGGTTGTACTTGGCCATACGGTCGGAGCGGCTCAACGAACCAGTCTTGATTTGACCGGAGTTGGTGGCTACGGCGATGTCAGCAATGGTGCTGTCTTCGGTTTCACCGGAACGGTGAGACGTAACGGAGGTGTAACCATGACGGTGAGCCATTTCAATGGCGTTCAATGTTTCGGTCAGGGTACCAATCTGGTTAACCTTGATCAGGATGGAGTTGGCACAACCTTCGGCGATACCACGTTGCAAGAAATCAACGTTGGTTACGAACAAGTCGTCACCTACCAACTGGCAGCGGTCGCCAATCTTGTCGGTAAGGAGTTTCCAACCGGTCCAGTCGTTTTCGCTCATACCGTCTTCGATGGAATCGATGGGGTATTTGCTAATCAGTTCTTCCAGGTAAGCAGCTTGCTCGGCAGAGTTGCGTTTGGCACCGTTGGGGCCTTCGAACTTCGAGTAGTCGTAGATACCATCTTTGAAGAATTCGGAAGAGGCGCAGTCAAGACCGATGTGGATTTGTTCCGTGGTGTAACCGGCAGCCTTGATGGCTTCGATGATTGATTCAAGAGCGTCTTCGGTACCCTTCAGGGCAGGAGCAAAACCACCTTCGTCACCGACGGCCGTGCTCAAACCACGTTTGTGGAGTACTTTTTTCAAGGAGTGGAATACTTCAGCACCCATGCGCAAGGCTTCTTTGAAGCAGCAAGCACCGATGGGACGAATCATGAATTCCTGGAAAGCGATGGGGGCATCGGAGTGCGAACCACCGTTGATGATGTTCATCATAGGAACCGGCAACACGTAGGTGTTGACACCACCGATGTAACGGTACAAGGGCATGTCCAGGTAATTGGCAGCAGCCTTGGCTACGGCGAGCGATACACCCAACAAAGCGTTGGCACCCAGGTTGGATTTGGTCTTGGTACCATCAAGGCGGATCAGTTCCTGGTCAATGGCGGTTTGTTGAAGAGCAGGCCATCCTTCGAGGGCAGGAGCGATGATGGTGTTAATGTTGGCAACAGCTTTGCTAACACCCTTGCCCAAGTAACGTTTGGCATCACCGTCTCTCAGTTCGATGGCTTCGTTTTCACCAGTGGAGGCACCTGAAGGTACAGAGGCCCTTCCAAAGGCTCCGGATTCCAGATATACGTCAACTTCGACGGTCGGATTGCCGCGTGAATCCAGGATTTCGCGGCCAATGATTTTTTCAATTCTCATACGTTATCGTTTTTATTGTTAAGGTATCGCAATGACTGCAAAGATACCACTTTTTTTACAGTTTCATACCTTTGGCTAGCTCTTCAGCCAATTCTTCACTTCTGAAATGCTTCACAATCTGGAGGGCAAAACGGGCGGCGGCACCAGGTCCGTTACCCGTTAAAAACGCCCCATCTTGCACTACCGCTTTTTTGGACAAACGTGCGCCAATCAAGTGTTGTTCGTAGCCTGGGTAGCAGGTCGCTTCCTTGCCGGCCAGCAATCCGAGTTGCCCCAGAATAAGGGGTGCAGCACAGATGGCGGCGATGGGTTTGCCAGCGGCCGCATGAGTCTTGATGGCCCTCTTGAGGCCTTCATGTACGTTCAGGTTGTTGGTGCCGGGCATTCCTCCTGGCAGGATCAGCTGTGCTGCCTCGGCCAGGTCAATATCGGGGTAGAGGGTGTCGGCCAGCACGGCTATGCCGTGGGCTCCGGTAACCGTCAGGTCTCCCGTTAAAGAGACGCTAACCACATTTAACTGGGCTCGACGAAGCACATCAATGATAGTGATGGCCTCTATTTCTTCGAAGCCGGGTGCCAGAAAAAGATAGAGTGGTTTCATATGGATTGGTCTAACGTAATT
>JAAYBL010000211.1 GCA_012718945.1 Bacteroidales bacterium | reverse complement strand
CTTGAAGGCTTCCCATTTTCCGACAACGTCTTTGTAGCCTACTTTTTGTTGTTTCAACAGGTTACGGAAACCCTGTTCTTGGTCGGGTATGCCAACGATGATGGTGCGACCTTGCACCGTTGTTCCCCGTCTGAAGGGTTGGTCACAGATAAGGTTGGCGTCCTTGGCCAACAAATCGATGGCTGTCTGTACCACTGGGTTTTCACCTTGGTAAACCACCAT
The DNA here is from genome assembly GCA_012718945.1 of Bacteroidales bacterium. Lineage (GTDB taxonomy): Bacteria > Bacteroidota > Bacteroidia > Bacteroidales > UBA1402 > UBA8389. The sequence continues at coordinate 30,139 of JAAYBL010000211.1, read as the reverse complement.
AGCAGGGGCGTTGTCAACAATCAAGTCAAAGGCAGTCAATGCGTTGACCGACTGAGACTGGAATGACATCAAAAAAGCCAGGATCAACGTAGGCATCAGACTACGCAGGGCGTAGCCTGATGCAAAACGAGATGGTAGCCTATTCATTGGGCGGTATTTTTTGTAATCATCGTACGTTGAGCGCCTTTCAGTCCTTTGACAGAAGCCTTGATGGTGACTGTGCCGGACGTTTCAGTTGCTCGCAGGATGCCCAGTGCAAACCCTTGATGCAAGGCCCTTGTGTTGCCAGCGAACAATTCATCGCTGGTATGATCGCCATTGTCCACAGCAATCAACTTGGCGGCACCCTGTACGTCAAAGACGACTTGACCAGCGGCAGTGGGGACCTTGCGGCCCTTGCTGTCCACGGCGTAGACTTTCACGTACTGCAGATCCATGCCATCGGCCTTCCAATCGGTGTTTTCAAGTTCCAGTTTCAACGCGACGGCAGGTCCTGTGGTTTCCAACTGATGGCGGGCCACTTCCTTGCCATTAGTGCGGGCTACTGCAACCAGGCGTCCTTTCTTGTAAGTAATGGGCGCCCACTGGATGATGTTGCGTTTCTTGATGTCGTTGCGGTTGTTTTGTTGTACACCCACCGACTTGCCGTTGACAAACAATTCCACTTCATCGGCGTTGGTGAAGGTATACACGGAATAGGCCTTGCCCAGTTCCCTGTTCCAATGGCTGGATAAGTTCAGGGTACCGATGGTCTGGTCGTTCCATTCTTGTGCTTCAGAAGCTTTATCAACCACTCCGATGTGTACGAGTGGGGTCTCATCAAAGGCACTTTTTATCAGATAGGCTTGAGGGAAGGGTTCCAGGGCGTGGTTGAAGAACGCATATGACCAGCCTTTACGGGGCCAGCCGTGGGATTCACCCCAGTATTCGATGCCTCCCCAGTAGGCCAAGCCGACCATGGTCTCCTGGTCCATACCAAAGAAGGGTTGTGCCAGTTCGTTGGTGGTGGCCTCGCTCTGATAGATAATCATGTGGGGCGCGTGCTTGAGGTAATCCTGGTAGTTGAACCAACGGTAGTTGAAACTGGATATTTCAGTAACGGTGGCCAACTCGGGCGGGGTGATGTTGATGTTGAAGTCACTTTCGTTCTTCTGCACGGCTCCGCCACGGGCAGGGAACATGGCCACAGTGGTGGGACGCGTCGTGTCATAGCGTTTCACCAACACATCCAACATGCGATAGGTGGTTACCCCCCAGTCGTTGGTTGGGTAGCCGGCCCAGTCATCTCTGACTTGCAATTCGTTCCCCAGGCTCCACATAATGATGGACGGGTGGTTGCGATCGCGCTTGATCCATTCGATGACGTTTTCAACAACCACGTCTTTCCATGGTGCGCGACCAGCCCAGTATGCGGTATTGCCCCACTTGTCGTAGAGTTCATCCACAATCAGGATACCGTGTTTATCGGCCAACTTCAGGAATGACTTGGAGTAGGGATTGTGTGAGGTTCGAACATGGTTGTATCCAAATGATTTAAGCATCTTAAACTGGCGTTCAATGGCAAATTCGTGAGCCGCAGCACCCACAGCACCCAGGTCGTGGTGATTGGATATGCCTTTGAGGAAAAGTTTCTCTCCATTGAGTTTGAAGCCAAAGGCCTTGGAGTATTCAATGGTACGGACACCAAACGTTTCTGTCACTTCGTCCAGCATCCGACCTTTGTTGTCGGTCACGGTGATGACGGTGGTATACAGGTAGGGATCTTCACAAGACCACAGCTTTGGATTAGCGAGCGACAGAGACAAGGGGGTTTCCACCAGCGGCAATTTTGAGCGCTTGGAAGCTTCGGTTTTCGTTTCACCCACCTGACGGCCTTCTGCATCAAGCACTTTAGCCGTTACTGTCACCTCACCTTCATAGCGACGTACGCCTTCCAGTTCAACCTGGATGGCCAGCGTGGTCGATTGCGGGGTAACGGTTGGTGTGTTGATATAGACGCCATTGCGGGCAATGGAGACCTCGTTTTTTGCCACCAGGTGCACTTCCCTGTACAGACCACCGCCTGTGTACCAGCGTGAGTTGCCCTTATTGTTGGCATAAATGGCGACGACGTTTTCGCCTTCGTAATTGAGGTATTTGCTCACATTAGCCTCAAAGCCCAGGTAACCGTATTCGGTGGAGCCTACCTTGACGCCATTCACATAGGCATCTCCGAAGGACATGATACCTTCAACATCAAGCAGCACCTTCTTACCTTTCCAGGCAGGATTGACGGTAAAGGTCTTCCTGTACCAGCCTTCGCTGTCTTCCTTAAAACCCCTGGAGGGCTTGGCGGTTTTTACCCAAGGTTGTTCGATTTGAAAATCATGGGGAATATCCAACTTCCTCCAACCAGAGTCGTCGAAATCGCTGGTGGATACTTTTTTGGCTGCATCTTCATCCAATGCTCCAAAATGGAAGGTCCAACCGAGGTTAAACTGGATTATTTCTCGTTGAGCGGAGAGGACAAAGGAAACACTAACGCTTAAAAGCAAAACTAACAGGCTCTTTTTCATATCGTGGGGTTCTATTTGATCGTTTTGTACGGAATAGGTAAAAAACCTCAGATGCAAAGATGCCAAATTCTTTTAACTTTCGAGGGTACAAATGTTTCAAACAATGATACGAGTGATGCAACATGCACCCGAGTTAGCCTTTCTTTTCCAATCGTTCCACCACCAACCGCGAACTAATCACAGCCATCGGGATGCCTGCACCGGGAACGGTGGAGGCACCCACGTAGAAAACATTGCGGAATGTTTCGTCGTAGTTTTTGGGACGAAAGCCACCGATTTGCCAGAAAGTGTGGGAAAGGCCAAGACCGGCCCCCTTGTAGAGATTGAAGCCGTTTTGCCAGTCTTCTGGTGTGTAGATGACGCGGGTCAGGATACGGGCGTTCAGGTCTTCACCAATACGGCGGGAAAAATCGGCCAGGATGCTGTCGACCAGCTGGTCTTTGTCATCCCAGTGGGGTTTGACCAGCAGGTTGGGCACCGGGCAAACGAAAAATAGGCTTTCGCAACCGGCAGGAGCTAGTTCTTCGTTGTATTTGGACACAACGTTCACGTAGTAATAGGGTTTTTCCAGGCTTTCGGAGGCTCGCATTACCTTGTCGGCATAGCCTTGGTAGTCGTTGCCCAGGTAGTAGTTGTGGTGATTGACCTGGGGCAACTTGCCTTGCACCCCAATATAGAAGGTAAAGAAGCCCATGGTCCAGTCTTTTTTGGCCATGCGTGCCGCGCTGAAGGCTTTGCGCTTGAAGATACGGTGACGGAAGAAGGCAGCATCGGCGTTGATCACGTAGTCGTCTGCCGTCCATGATTGTCCATGTTGGTCAACCAAAGCCGTCAGTTGGTGACCTGTTGAACGGTAATCCACAATCTCCGTGTTGTATACAAAGCGTACGCCGCTTTGTTCCAACTGCTTGACAAATCCTTCGATGATGGCATACATACCCCCCTTGACGTTGTAATAACCGTCGTGTTGAAACTCGGTATGGGAGAGCAAGGTGTACACGGCCATGGTGTCAAACGGCGTTTTGCCCAGAAAAAAAGCCACCAGGGAGATGATTTCCCTGGCCTCCTTGGAGGTGAAGTAGCGGTTCACCTGTTGCCAGAAGGAACGAAAAATCACCGGCAAATGCCTGGGGTTGACGTGCAACATGGCATAGACAAAGGCAGCCACCGAATTGAAGTTCTGTTTGATGATCAGATCGACGGTATCGTTGAACAAGGCGCCCGATTTTTTGAGGTAGCGACGCATGTGGGCTTCAAAGTCGGGCTCCACCTCCTGAAACTGAGCAGCCAGTTTGGTCAGATCGCGGTGCAAGTGCCAGGTCTTTTCGCTGTCCCTGAAGTGAACGGTGTACAATGGGTCAAGCCCTACATACTCAAAGGGCAGTTTAAGGCCGCAATCGGCTGCCAGCTCCTCAAATTCATAGCTCATGCTGAAAAAACTAGGGCCCGTATCAAAGGTGAACCCGTCCTGTTTGAGTTGGTTCATACGCCCCCCTGCCTGGGCGTTCTTTTCCAGGATGGTCACGGTGTAACCGCGTTTGACCAGCCGAAGGGCTGTTGACAGGCCGCCGACACCGGCACCAACAATGAGTATGTCTTTCATGTGTTTATTGATTTGAGGAGGGAATGTGCTGTTTCCACATGGGGTACAATTCTTCCTTGACCCAGGAAAATCGGGGTTCGACGCGCAAGGCTTTCTGGTAGTAGGCCTCTGCTTTATCGGATTGGCCCAAGTCCTGATAAGCCATCCCAATTAGGGCCAACAGGTTGATGTAGTTCCAATCATTACTGGTTTCGCCAGCTTCCATCAAACGCTCAGCCTTGTGGTAGTATGCCATGGCTTTCTCTTTCGAACCTCCAAGTACTTTTGGTCTGTAATACAGTCCATTGCCAAACTGAAGGTACCCGAAGGGGTTGTTTTTATCTTGTTTAATTGCCAATTCCATCAGCTCCAAGCTTTTGGGACCCAGCACGGGTGCTTTCACCGGTGCGAGGTCCAGGCGAAAACCAATAAAGGCGGCCTTGTAGGCATTGACCAGGGAGGGTTGGTAGGCATGCTTTTCCAAAAGAGCCAGGTTCGCTTCCCCCTTGTCGATATACTGTTTGGCCTCGTTCTTATTATTCATGCCCAGACACCATCCGATGTAGCCGTATTGGTAATTGACCAGTTCCAATAGTTGAGGCAGGGTTTTTGGCTGGACCTTTTCCAAGGACGTCATAACCGCTTTCCAGGCAACCATATCCCGGTTGATATAGGCGTTGTAAATGCTTGATTTGGTATCGGCTTGCATTGGGCCGAGGGCTATCAGCATACTAAGGAGAATCAGACAGAACGATCTTTCCATATCAATTGGTGATGAGCGGTTTTAGTCATGGCCTTACACAACATCAAGGCCAGGGTTATTTGTTGAGGGATCATGAATAGGAGGTTTTCGGCGACTGGTTGATGACTGGTCTGACTGACGAGGACCCGAATCAGAACGGCCAGACTTCCATAGAGCAGCAGTCCATCCAAACCGAAAACGGCCACAACGGGGAAGATACCCAGGGTGGTCAGCGTCCAATACAAAATGGCCAACAGGGCTGAACCACCGAAAATCTGCAACACGTTTTTGCTAAATCCGTCGATAGCGGCATTGTAACCTGTGTACATGCGGCAAGTCAGGTCGGGTTCTGAGGCCAGGGTGGCGATACGTAGCCGTTGCTGTTTGTAGAAACGGGCAATGCGGATGTCTTCCACCCTGTCGGCTTTGACGGTTTGATGGGGCAGCAGCCGGTGATACGTGGCCGCTTCAAACAGCATAAACTGACCGTTGGCCGCTGAAAACACCGGCCAGCGGCTGCGTCGGATTAACAGCAGTGGTAAGAGGCTGAGCAAGATAAGGTTCATCAAAGGCACCGTGAGTTGTTCACCCAATGTTTCACAACGTTGCCTGGGAAAAATGGACAGCAGGCTCAGGTGATTTCGTTTCGCATAATCGACAGCTCTGGCTACCAACGTGGGACCCAGGTTCACGTCAGCATCGACAAAAAGCAAGTAATCGCCTTGGGCCTGAAGGGCTGCTTCGTGGCAGGCGTAGTTTTTGCCCAGCCAACCTGGGGGCAATCCTGTGGATGATAGTAATCGGATGCGGGCATCAGCGGCCGCCGCGGTCTTGACGATATCGGCGGTCGCATCGGTGGACTCGTCGTCGAATACGATGATTTCCACCCTGACTCCTTGCTGTGAGCGTAGGTCGTTCAACAAAGCTCCCAGATTGGCCGCTTCGTTCCTGGCCGGTACAATCAAGCTGACCAACGTATCTTCACCGACAGGTAGCACCTTGGACAAGGGCTGCCTGAACAGGAAATTTGTCAAGGCCACCATCAATCGTATCAGGGCTACCGACAAGGCCAACCAACAGAGGATTTCCATCATTCGACCAGGAGGGATTGACGGGTGAGACATCGGGTTTGAAAGGCCTGATAGGCAGTTTCCACCTGTTCCAGGTTGTCGCAAGGGCCGGCGTACCGCTCGTAATAGAGGGTCAGGCTGGGCTTCCTGGTGGCCAGGTAATCGGGCAGACTGAGTAGAAACACCACATGGCAGTCAGTGACGGCCGCTTTGGCCAACACCTGCCTCACCCCTCTTTCAAAATGTAGGGGAGCTTGGTAGAGCGAATGAATGACACCCTGCGGAAAAAGCAACACCAGGCTGGTCGGAACGTCCAACAAACTGGCCGCGTATGCCAGGCTTTCCACCTGGGAACGATGCCCCTTCCGGATGGAAAAAGCCCCGCAGCGGCTGAAGTAAGGGTGCTTGCGCAGCTGCTCTTCCGTCATCATGACGTGGAACAGGCGTCCGAAGTGTTTTGTATTTAAAAAAGCCACCCAGAAGCCGTCCCACCAGCTAATGTGGTTGGCCAATAGCAAAATGGCCCCCTTGGTGGGGAGTGCATCCCCCACCACATTGACCCGGTCGAAATGACGCCTGATGAGCCGGCGGCTGTACCACAGGAAAAAGGGGTAAACGAGGGGGTGATGGCTGGCCTTGATCATGACGGCGTGTTGGACAGGGAGGGGTGTTTGAAGGTTCGGTTGTGTGGAAAGATCAGAGCAACAAGGCCAGGACAACAAAAAAGAGGGCCTGAAGTAGCAAAAGCCTTGTCGACAAGGGATTACCGGTTGGCACCTTGAAAAGGCGAAACAGGGTATGAAAAATCACGGCCAAACCAAACCAGGCCAGATAATTCTGCAAGGGTACTGATTCGGCCTCAAACGTCCAAAGGTCAAGTTTGGGGGCCACCTGTTCGGCAATAAGGTCGTAGGCCACCATGACCAGGGAACCGAGTATAATCTGGAGTACGCCGAGGTAGGCCTTCGCGATGGGTTTGTTCGTTTGATTGAACGGCTTATGGCTCAAAAGGCCATCAGCCACCCGACTCGACGCATAGACCAGGAAGAGCCAGTTGGGGCCCAATATCAAGGGAACGTCCAGCACTTTAACGCCCAACCCTTGACCATATTCATAGGCTCCAAATACGATACCAGTAGCTACCCCGATGACTTCGGCAGCATACCCCACCACCATCACCAGCAGGTACAGCAGCCAACTGCGGGTCGTTGGTTTACTTTCGTGAAAATAGGCCAGCAATCCGAAACACATCAGCAGCGAAAAGGGCGTGAGAAAGCGGAAGACAGCCGATGTCCACGGTAACGCCATCCCTATTACGCCTATCACATAAAAGGAAATCAGGAAGCGGGTGACCTTATTCAGATCCAGGTTGCTGAAGATACGCTTCATTCGGTAATCAGTCCACGGTTTAGAAAAGCATCGTGTACCCGTTGTACGATATGGCGAAACCACACTGTATAACGGTCGGGATTCAAGGCCAGGTCATGGATTAAAGAAGCATAATCCACGTACCTGAAGGCCTTCACTTCTTCTGGATTGATAACAGGCAAATCATCGGAAAAACCAATAAAGACATGGTCGATTTCATGCTCGGTCAGGTTATTGTCCAATGCTTCCTTATACTGAAAATGGAAGACTTCCTTCAGGGGACATTGCAAACCCATTTCCTGGGCCATCCGCCGATGAGCGGCGGTAGGATTGCTTTCCCCCGGCAACGGATGCGTGCAACAGGTGTTCGACCATAGGCTGTTTGAATGATACTTGGTGTCAGCTCGTTGTTGCAGCAACCATTCCCCTTCACTATTGAAAACAAAGACAGAAATAGCCCTATGCAAGCGGGCTTCCAGATGAGCAGCCTGCTTCTCCAGCGTGCCGATGGGGTTATCATCGGTATCAACAAGGATGACATGATCCTCCATATCAGTTGCGTTTAAGTTGATGAGACAGGCAACAACGTATCAATATCAATGATTTGCGGACGTTGGTTACCCGTATGCGCTCGTTGAGCAAGCGTTCGGAATCGGTGCGTTCGATGGCAGCAAGCAAGGTCAGGTAGTATTCATAGGCCACCTTTACCGCCAGACTGGCCCCTCTGGGCAACTTAACAAGCCCTTGTCTGGCCGCTTCAAAGTCGCGTCTGATATCGGCCTCCAGTTCTTTTTTCAGCTTGTTGTCCAGCGTTTTACCCGCCACAGCCGAGAAATAGTTCCGACCCAGATCCAAACTGTCCGTTTTCAGGTCACGTAAAAAATTGACTTTTTGAAAGGCAGACCCCAACCGTCGGGCTGGTTCCTCCAATTGATCAAATAAGGTTTTATCTCCGTTGCAGAAAATGGTCAGGCACATCAACCCCACCACGTCGGCTGAGCCGTAGATGTAGGCAGCCGTTTCCTCATCGTTGATGTAGTCTTTTTTGTGCAGATCAAGCCGCATACTGTCTAGAAAGGCCTTGATGTAGTCTTCGGGGATGTGATAGGTCTTGACCGTCTGTTGAAAGGCATGTAGTATTGGGTTGATGCTGAGTCCTTGCCGCATGGCCTCCTCATAATCGGCGGTAAACTTGTCCAATTGAACTTCCTGATCGATGTGATCGAAGGTATCCACAATCTCGTCTGCCAACCGCACAAAGCCGTATAAAGACCAAATGGCTTGCCTGATGGACGGGCTGAACAGCTTTGAAGCTGTGTAAAAGGACGTGCTATAGGCTTTCGTCACTTGACGCGAAATGGTCAGGCAAGTCCGGTCGTACAAATCAAGCTGTTTAGCCATACAAAGTGGAATGTGGTATTGGTTTGTAGCATCAAGACGGTTCACAAATATACCAAAAGGAATGATAGTGTTAACATATCCTCCGATTTTTTGATAAACGGTCGACATATCCGTTTTCAGCTGCAACTTTTTACGTTAATTTGTCCATGTAACAACCACCACGGTAAATGGTTTAAAAATATCGGGTATATTTTTTTACAATCAGGCGACTTCTTCGTATTAGCTATAAAACGACCATGGACCAGGCATTGGAACATACACTGCTTGAACAAAGCAGACAGGGTGACGCCGCAGCGTTCAGCGCGCTGATCAAGCCCTACCAGCAGCCTTTGTTCAGAGTGGCCTTCAGGCTATTAGGCAACACCGAAGAAGCCAAAGACGCCGTTCAGGAAACGCTGTTGAAGGTCTGGCAAAAACTGGACTCCTTCGATCCGGATCGTTCATTTGAAGCGTGGTTGTTTGCTGTCATCAGCCATCACTGCTACGATGTGTTGCAGTCGCTGAGGTACCGCCTACGGAAAGTTTCCCTCGACAAGGTTATCACCAGGGGGACAGGAACGACACCTGAAGATGCGTATGTAAACAAGGAACTGGCTGCCGAACTGAACCGGCTATTGGACAAATTATCACCCAAACAGCGCCTGGTCTTCGTACTCAAGGAAATTGAACAACTGGACACTGTACAGTTGACCACCATGACAGGCTTGACGGGCGACCAGATAAAAAGCAACCTCTGTCAAGCAAAAAAGAAACTCAGAAACCATTTGATGAACACCGTGAAATAACGGCTAAAGACCCATATACCATGCATTCCAACCGAAATAAAACCAGCACCAATGATCGGGCCGTCCTTGAGGCTGCCGCCGATGCTCAACTCGAACAATGGATTGAAAGGATGCGTGAAGCCCAACCAGTCCTGGATGAAGAGGAGACGGCGTTGCCTCTACGGATGTCTTTTCAAAAAGGACCATCCCGTCAGCATTGGCAGTCCTTGAGATACCCCTTGAACCCCTCCCTCCTTGCCGCCGCCTGTCTGCTGGGAGCCGTATGGATGCTTGAAGTGAACAATCCAACCCTCGAAAATCCCCAACCCGTTGAATCCAAAGCCTTGCTGCTGTCAGGTTACACATCAAAAAACGGGTTGTCTACCGCCAAATCACCGACTGAGCGTTTGCTCAAACAGCAACAGAACGAAGAAGCCAACCGTGCCTTCCGTAAAACCAATCAACGTATCAACCGACTTTAAAAACGACAGTTATGAAAACTACCCCTGCCCTTTTTGTACTGAGCGTTTGGAGCATGCTAGCCATCTCATGCATCGATTCCACCCCACACGATATGCTCACCGTCGTTAACGCTGACGGAACTTGCTACAGAGAATTCAGTCTGAACGCCGATTCGAACAGCCTGAAACCCGACACCGGCGAACAGATCGGTCTGACTAAAAAACTGATCAGCAAATTACCCATATTACCCGACGTCACCTGGTCGGTCACGTGGTCAACCCAGGATGATTCCATTGGTGAAAGACAACCGTTTGAAAGCAACGGCTATGATTCCGTCCTGAAAGTGAGTAAGGGAGAGCCTGTACGCCTTTTTGTGAGCAAGACGTTTCCGAGTGTGGAAGCCTTGGACACAGCCTTTCGTTTCGCTGACGACAATCCCTGGAACCAGCTATCCGTCACGCATCGGTTGCAGAAACGCTTTCGTTGGTTTTATACGTACTATGTGTACACCGAAACCTATCCAGTGCTAGCCTCCGGTTTCCAATTGCCCATACAGGACTTCATGAAACCGGAGGAAGCTCGCTTCTGGTTCAAGGGCGACCACACCTTATTAACAGGCATGAACGGCTTTGAAATCAGGGATTTCGCGGGTGATATTGAAAGTAAGTTCAACCATTGGTTGGCTAAGAATCTATGGTATGAATGCTGTGACAGTGTCTACGCCCATTACGAACTGATACCGAACGCCCCTGTTGATAAAGACGTATTCATCAGCCTGAAAGACAGCCTGTACGCAAAAGAAATTGATGGCAATCCCAATTTTGACATCGCCGATGCGTTGAACCGCTTTTTCAAAACAACAGCCTACTCCATCTTGGATGAGCAAAAAGACACACTCTTTGACAGCATACTTGAAAACAAACCATTCATCGCCATGATGGCTGACTCGTATACCTACAGGCTCAGGATGCCAGGGCGACTGACGGCCACCCCTACCCATGGTCTGGTGACCGAGGAAGGTGTTACCTGGCGACTGACAGCCGACCGTTTGATGCTGGACGGGCTGACCCTGGAAGCCAAGTCAAGGAAGGCCAACACCTGGGCATTCGCCCTAACGGGGATACTTATCCTGGCCGCGTTGGTTGGAGCGTTTAGAAGGAAGAAAAAAGCTTAGTGGCGCTTTTTTAACAGCTTTTTCTAAGGGATGGCATCCTTTTTTCTCAGAAAAGAAGGATGCCATCCCCCTTCTCCTCGGTGATACTGCCGTAGCGGTGATACTCGAAAGCAATGCTTTGTTCCTTCAGGTAATGGAGCAATTCCAATCGACCTTCCACCACTGGTTTAGCGTTGGCTATGTACACGCCCAATTCGGCTGCCTTCTCGTAGTAAGTTAAGGGCAGATCAGGCGAACAAGTACGGATGCGCTCATAGGAAGCCATGGAAGCCAGGAAGGCCTCATCCGATTCTTCCACAAATTTGACATCCCTGCCATAAATGGTTCGTAGTGGCAAGTATTTGTCATCTCCAGGTTGCATACTCAAAGCCATGGGCGTCCTGGCTGTTGCAGAGGCCAGCATGACCAGGAGGGCATCTTCCAACGTATCGGTGGGCAAAAGACGAAGCACCATCTGCGAAACCGACACGTACCTGAAGGTGTTGCGTTCTCCCATAAGTAGATTGATATCTTTTTCAACCGAAAATACCTTGTCAAATTGATCAGCATAGCTATTGATGGCCTTGTACACACGTGACCTCAACTTGGGTTCAGCCTGTTTGCGAAGGAAGTCTATCAAATCCAGCAGGCCAACCAAGGCATCGCCCCCCCTTTTGGTCAGATTGGCGCTTGCGAACGGCAACTCCTCAACGTCCAAAAAGCAAGACACATAATTGGGACCACCGGCCTTGATGCCTCCACCAAAAGCCGAACGCTTCATGCCACCGAAGGGTTGACGGTTTACAATGGCACCAGTAATGCCCCTGTTGATATAAAGATTGCCGGCTTGAATCCGCCTTTTCCAATACGCTTGTTCTTTTTCGTCCAAACTTTGCAAACCAGCCGTCAGCCCATATTCGGAGGCGTTCATCAAACGAACACCTTCCTCCAGGTTTTCTATGCAAACCACAGCCAACAAGGGGGCAAACAGTTCGGTCTTGAAAGTGTAGCTATCCGGTTTGACGCCCCATTTCACACAAGGTTTCAGTATGTAGCGTTGTTCATCCACAAATTCCGGTGCCACCAACCAACTTTCACCGGGTTCCAGGTGTTCGATGGCCTGCAACAATTTGTCGTTATCATTGGTAATCATCGGCCCAACGATGGTACCTCCTCTCCAAACACTACCTGTCTGAAGGCTGGTGACAGCGTCGTGCAGCTTAACTTTGAAATCCGGGTCGTTGTATACCGACTTTTCCACCAGGAACAACGAGCAAGCCGAACATTTCTGGCCGGCATTGCCAAAGGCCGAAGTCACAACATTCTGAATGGCATGATCCCTGTCACCACTGGCTGTCAGGATGATGGCATTCTTACCACCGGTTTCGGCCGACAAGGGGCAGGTGGGATTGTTTTTCAACAAGCGGAAAGCAGTATCAGTACCGCCGGTCAGGATGATGTGGCGGATGGCCTGATGCTTGGTTAAAAAATTCAAGGGCTCTCGTCCATCGGTGCAGACCACTTGCAGGGCATCTTTGGGCACACCGGCCTGCCAGAAGCATTGAGCAAATTCCCAGGCTACCGGTAACGCTACCGTGGCTGGTTTCAGTATGACACTGTTGCCGGATGACAGGGCGGCGGCTACCCCTCCTACCGGTATAGCCAGCGGAAAATTCCAGGGCGGTATCACCAGAATGACCCCTTTGGCCTTGACACTGACCGTCTTCAGTTCCTCGAAGGTATGCATACTGATGGGGTAGAAACGGCAGAAATCGATGGCTTCGGACACTTCCACATCGCCCTCCAGGAAGGTTTTGCCGGTGATGGCCGACATGCATCCGATCAGGTTGCCACGGCTGTTGCTCAGGTTCATGGCAACAGCGTGCAGGATGCGGTTACGTTCCTCCAGCGGGGTGGCACGCCAACCCGAGGCATCGGCCACAGCCGCAGCCACGATGGCTTCCACTTGCTCCTGATTGGACAAGCTGGCTTCACAGACACAGACCTCCCCGGCCTGGCTTCTATCCAGGTAACGATGTGTTTTGGCCGAAGTATATGTCTTATCGGCCACTTGAATGGGTATCTGATAGGGAGTACCGCCCGGATGCTTCATCCAGTTTTTGCGGATATCATCGGCCCAAAGTCGGTTGGCTTTCAGGTCAAAGTTGGTGTCCGGTTCATTTTTGAAGGTCGTCAAGTCGTCAATAGGCGGCTGTTGAGGCAAGCGCCTGTCCTGCTGTCTGAAGACACGCCCTTCCATGCTGTCTTTCAGGGCATACGCTTCCAAAAATTGGCCTTTCAGGTAATTCCATTGCTTGCTGTCGTAGGTCAGGTTGAAGGAATAGCTCAGAAAATTTTCCTTGCCCGTGTTCTCGTCCATGCGACGCACCAGGTAAGACACAGCGTTGAGGAAGTGTTCGTTCTTGACAACGGGCGTGTAGAGAATAATCTGCCTGTCTAGGTGACGGAACACGCGTGGCAGGTGGTTGGCCATACCTTCCAACATTTCAAATGTTACGTAGTCGGCCACGTTGTTTTTCTGACTCAGCAGGTAGGCATACCCTATGCTGAAAAAGTTGTGAGAGGCCACGCCCAGGTGCAGCACTTTGGCGTTTTCAGGCAACATGCCTCTGTCCAACACATGCAGGTAATTGGCATCTACCTCCACCTTACTGCTTAACACCGGATTGGTCCAACCTTTGAGCGAAGAAACGATGCTTTCCATCTGAAGGTTGGCTCCCTTGACCAGGCGCATCTTCAACGGCGCTCCACCCTCGGCCACCCGCTTGTGGGCAAATTCCAACAATTCACTTTGGAACAACCAAGCATCAGGCAAGTAAGCCTGCACCACGATACCGGCGGTGTACTGTTTGAATTCGGGCTGGGAAAGCACGGTCTTGAACACATCCAATGTCAGTTCCGTGTCTTTGTATTCTTCCATGTCCAGGTTGACAAACTTAGGGGTGGACACACCCTGCTCGTCCACGAAGGGATATTGGATGGCCTGACGGTAGATGGTAGCCAGCCGTTCGCAAAGGTCAACTTTGTTCTGGGCGTAATTCAGGGGATTGATCTGAGCATAGATGCCGGAAATCTTGATGGATATGTAGTTGATCTTTGGATCTTTCAACGCTTCCAGGTAATGCTGATAACGGTGATCGGCCTCGCCGTCTCCCAGCACCACCTCTCCCAGCAGATTGACATTCTGCCCAATGCGCTCACTTTGCCGGGTAGACAAATGTTTGTTCAGCAAGGAGGCTTTTTCATTGATGATGACCTTGGATGTATCGGCACGTAAACGGTACTTGAAAATGGGAACGGAAATGAAATCAAACCAATACCCAAACGCGGTGAAGAGTTTGAGCAGGAATGCATCGGTCGAGCTGAAAAAAGAAGGAACGCCGTACTGCTCAATGAGTAGTTTCATTCGCTTGGCCAGCTTACGGCTGTCTCTGATTTGGGAAGACTCATCCAACATTTTTGACAAGAGCGTTTTGTCATTGGGATTCTGAATCAGAATAGCGTACTTTTTTTGTTCCTTCCGTTCATCGGCAGAAATTTCTTGTTCGGCTTTGCGTAAGAAATCACTGGCCCATTCCAGTACTTCAGCAGTGGTGATGTGTTCCATGGTCTTGTCAGTATTCGGTTTTGTTGGTTTGAATCAACGTAAAAATAACGTCGCCCGAATTTATTTTATTTGACGATGCGGGACGTGCAACAATTATCCATAAGAATGCAAAAATACTCCAATAACGCAGCGAATATCAAGTAATAGCGTCAGATCAAGTGATAATGAGTGATTCTTCAGCCAGGGTGACTGATTTTTAGCGGTTGAACGCGTTCAGACTTTGAGTTTTCGCGCTTTTTCACTTTCTTTGCAGCCGATTTCAAGCGGTGGTGATCACCGCAGATTCTGACCCCCTAAAAACATGTATTTTTATGCAGAAAGTCATCCACAAAGTCCTGGTCTTAGGGTCAGGTGCGCTTAAAATCGGACAGGCAGGCGAATTTGATTATTCAGGCTCCCAAGCGCTCAAAGCCTTACGCGAAGAAGGTATCCGTTCGGTCCTCATCAATCCCAACATCGCCACCATCCAAACGTCTGAAGGCATTGCCGACACGGTGTATTTCCTGCCCATCACCCCCTATTTTGTGGAAGAAATCATTAAAAAGGAAAAACCTGATGGTATCTTGCTGGCATTCGGTGGTCAGACAGCCTTGAATTGCGGAACCGAACTCTACCAGAAGGGCATATTGCAACAGTACAGCGTACAAGTGCTTGGCACCTCCGTTGAGGCCATCATGTACACCGAAGACCGCGACCTTTTCGTCAAGAAACTGGCGGAAGCCGACATCAAGACACCTGTCAGCCAAGCTGTCACCACCATCGAAGACGCCATCAAAGCCGCCGACACCATCGGTTTCCCCGTCATGGTCCGCTCGGCCTATGTGCTGGGAGGAATGGGCAGTGGTATCGCTGAGAACCTGGAACAATTCCTGAAGTTGGCCGAAAACTCCCTATCATTCGCTCCCCAGATTCTGGTGGAAGAATCCCTCAAAGGATGGAAGGAAATCGAGTTTGAAGTGATCCGTGATAAAAACGACCACTGTTTTACGGTGGCCAATATGGAAAACGTCGACCCCCTGGGTATTCACACCGGTGAATCCATCGTGGTGGCTCCTACCTGCTCACTCAACCAAGAGCAAATTGATTTGCTCGTCAACCTCTCCACCAAGTGTATCCGTCACCTGGGCATCGTGGGCGAGTGCAATATCCAATACGCCTTCAACGCAGAGACCAACGACTACCGCGTCATCGAGGTCAATGCCCGCTTGAGCCGTTCTTCAGCCCTGGCTTCCAAAGCCACCGGCTACCCCCTGGCTTTTGTCGCCGCCAAACTGGCCCTGGGTTACGGCCTCGACGAAATCGGCGAGATGGGTACGACCAACTCCGCCTATGTCGCTCCTCAATTAGACTACATCATTTGTAAAATACCTCGCTGGGATTTGTCGAAGTTTGTCGGCGTATCCCGCGAAATCGGCTCATCGATGAAATCGGTGGGCGAAATCATGTCCATCGGCAAATCGTTCGAGGAAATCATCCAGAAAGGCCTGCGTATGATAGGCCAGGGCATGCACGGTTTTGTCGGCAACGACGGCCTGACGTTCAGAGACCTGGACACCGAGCTTTCAAAACCCACCGACCTGCGCATGTTTGCCATAGCAGAGGCGTTTGAAGCCGGCTATACCATCGACCGTATCTATGAATTGACCAAGATTGATCCCTGGTTCCTGGGCAAACTCAAAAATATCTTCGACTATTCGAAAGTCCTTGGTGGCTACCAGCACATTGAAGACCTGCCCGCTGACGTGCTGAAAGAAGCCAAGCGCCTTGGTTTCTCCGATTTCCAGATTGCCCGTTTTGTTGAACGTCCCTCCGGCAATATGGAAAAGGATCTGCTCCGCGTACGCGCTCACCGCAAGAAGTTGGGCATCCTTCCCTCAGTCAAACGCATCAACACAATCGCTTCGGAACACCCCGACCTGACCAACTACCTCTACCTGACCTACGACGGTTCCGATCACGACGTACCCTATTACAAAAACGAAAAGTCAGTCATTGTGCTGGGTTCAGGTGCTTACCGCATCGGCAGCTCGGTGGAATTCGACTGGTGTTCGGTCAACGCCGTGCAAACGGCCCGCAAATTGGGGTACAAGTCGATCATGATCAACTACAACCCTGAAACGGTTTCCACCGACTACGACATGTGCGACCGCCTCTACTTCGACGAACTCTCCTTTGAAAGGGTGCTCGACGTGGTTGACCTGGAACAAGCCAGAGGCGTGATTGTCTCCGTTGGCGGACAGATACCCAACAACCTGGCCATGAAGTTACACCGCCAGGCTGTACCCATCCTGGGCACCTCTCCCCTGTCTATCGACAAGGCAGAAAACAGGCACAAATTCTCCAGCATGCTGGATACCCTGGGCATCGACCAGCCTGAATGGCGGGAACTGACCAGCATGGAAGATATCCAATCCTTTGTTGACAACGTGGGCTACCCCGTATTGGTACGTCCTTCCTATGTGTTGTCCGGTGCTGCCATGAACGTTTGCTACAGCGACGACGAACTCGAAGAGTTCTTGCGAATGGCAAAAAACGTTTCAAAGGAATTCCCTGTGGTCGTATCGCGCTTCTTGCAAAATGCCAAGGAAATCGAATTCGACGCTGTGGCTCACAACGGCGAAGTGGTGGAATACGCCATTTCCGAGCACATCGAATTTGCCGGGGTACACTCCGGTGACGCCACCCTGGTTTTCCCCGTCCAGAAGATCTACTTTGAAACGGCCCGCCGCATCAAGAAAATCAGCCGCAAGATTGCCAAGGAACTCAACATCAGCGGTCCCTTCAACATTCAGTACCTGGCCAAGAACAACGAGGTCAAGGTGATTGAGTGCAACCTGAGGGCCTCACGCAGCTTCCCCTTCGTTTCCAAGGTGCTCAAACGCAACTTCATCGAAACGGCCACCCGCATTATGCTCGATGCACCTTATGACAAGGTGGACAGCTCGGCTTTCGACATCGAACGCATCGGCATCAAGGCATCCCAATTCTCCTTCTCCCGCCTCCACCTGGCCGACCCCGTTTTGGGCGTCGACATGGCCTCAACCGGCGAAGTAGGTTGTATCGGTGATGATTTCAACGAAGCCCTGCTTTCGGCTATGATTGCTACAGGTATTGATATCCCAAGCCCCGAAAAGGGCGTGATGATTTCATCGGGAGCAGCCAAATCTAAGGTAGACTTGCTTGACAGCGCCCGCTTGCTGCAGGAAAAGGGCTATGCCCTGTACGCCACCTCTGGCACTTGCTCCTTCCTGGCTGAAAACGGCGTGACTGCGACCGAAGTTTCCTGGCCTGATGGTTCTGGTCAAGGTGAAAACATCATGGAACTGATTGCCAAGCATCGCTTCGACCTGGTCATCAACATCCCGAAAAACCTTTCCAAACGGGAACTGACCAACGGCTTCAAGATCCGTCGCGCAGCCATCGACCACAACGTTCCCTTGATCACCAACTCCCGCTTGGCCAGTGCCTTCATCGAAGCCTTCTGCCACATGGCAGAAACCGACATCCAAATCAAGAGCTGGCAGGAATATTAAACCGGTCTCCTCTCACAAATATAGAACCGCCCCTCTCTAGTTGAAGGGGGCGGTTTTTTTATATTATTTGAACAGTATTACTTGAATAACAACTGCGCAAACTGGTACAGGCTGCGTCGCCAGGAATGCCATTCATGAGCCGTTTCAGGCGAAACATAGGCCACGCCCTTGATGCCGATTTGGTTCCATGCTTCAGCAGCCTCACCAATACGGGAAGCGCCACGCTCACGACCGCCAAAACTCATGAAAACCAACTTGACGGAGGGCTTGAAGGCATCGATATCCTTGATGTCCGTTGGCGTGAACGTGCCACTGCTGAACATCCCGATATGGGAAAAGAGCGAAGGATTGGCCATCACAATCAGACGGGTTTGCATCCCTCCCATCGATAAGCCAGCCATGGCTCTGTTGGCCTGGTTGGGGATGACCCGGTAATTGGCCTCAACAAAAGGAATCAAATCATTCAGGAGCAGGCGTTCAAATTCTGCGGCAAAATTGGGACGTTCCTGGTTGGCAGGGGCCGCTTGACCGGGAGCAGGACGAGCGGGACGCCCACCAGGGCCGAAATTGACACTGCTGTTTTCCATCACGATGATAAAGGGTTTGGCTTTGCCTTCGGCCAGCAGGTTGTCCATGATCAAGGCTGTATAGCCTTGACTACCCCACCCTGTTTCATTTTCACCCATACCGTGCTGCAAGTACAAAACAGGGTACTTTTGCGAAGGATCCTTATCGTAGCCCGGCGGCAGGTAAATGTACACCCGGCGATTGCTGCTGCTGGATTTGGCGTAGTAATAGGTTTCAACCAATTGGCCGTGAGGCACGTCTTTCAAGGCGAAAAAATCCATATCTTCCGAGGGGACTTCTATTCCACTGCCCCAACGACCGGCACCATAATAGTACAAACTGCCTGGATCCGGTACGGAAGCACCATCTACATTGAGCTGATAATAATGGAAGCCAACGTCCTGCGGGGCAGATTCTCCTGTCCAGACGCCTTGCTCGTCCTTGACCAGATCGTACTTCACGGCACCAATATCCAATTGTACCTTGTTGGCCTGAGGTGCAGCTAGTTGAACCCTGACCCGCCCTTCTGAATTGACCTGCGGGTATTTTTTCCCCTGTTGGGTCGTCATGGTGGGTTTGAAATCGTCTTTAACAGGGTTGGTTGCTACCTGGGCCAGGGTTGAACCAAACAGCATTGCACCAGCGATGATTAGCCATGCGTGAGGGTGTTTCATGGAAGTAATCGATTAAATAGGTTATAAAGCATGTTATTAGGGTGTAAAAATAGGGCGTCTCGGTCAATTTGTCTTTCAATTTTGATAACAATGCTGTCAAAAACTTTTTTTTTCATCCAACTGTTGTTTTCTTATTTTTTTCTAGTATGTTTGTATTATACATCTTGCATAATACTAATTGTCCGCATCATGAAGGAACAAAAACAGCTACACGTCTTATTGACAGCCTGGGAAGAAACCTATAAAAAGGGGCAACTCACGCTTTGGATCTTTCTTGCCTTAAAGGAGGGACAGAAATACGTAGACGAAATCAAAACGTTTGTGGAAGAGCAATCCAACCACACGATGAGCTGTGAAAGCCAGAGTTTGTACAGAAATCTTCGCAAGTTCCAACATGTCGGCATTGTCGATCATGTAACCGGAGAAGGCAACAAAGGGCCAGACCGTAAGTACTATTTTCTAACCGAAATGGGTCTGACCCTACTTGAACAGTTTCTGGAACGCAACATTCAGTTATTCTTCAACGATCGCATAACACCATTACTCAAAAAAACACAACCATCATGACACACCTATCAAAAAACCTGGTTTACTTTGGGATGGGGCTGTTTGCCCTAACCATCTTGTTTCGGTTACTATTGAGTCATTTGCTTCAAGCAACTCAATTCAATGCCGTATGGCTACTCGCTACCGTGTATACAGTAGCCGTTTTCAGTCTAGGCTGGGTTTTCGGCAAAAAGGACAAACAGTTTCTCCCCTTGTTTGACATCGGATTCCGCATCCATGCGACCACGTATGTGATAAGCAACGCTGTGGCTGAATGTTGGTTGCTGCTGGGGCTACTCTCTGATTACGAATCGCCCCGAATCATCCACTTGACAGCCCTATTCTGGGGATTGGGACTGCTGCTCCACGGCCTCCTTTACCTATTATCCCGCAAACAAGCCATCAAAGGCATCAAACGAACCGATTTGTTTGAATGATGTGATAGAGTCGTCGTTGCCGTGCTAAACACGGCTTCAAATCATGGTTTGCAACTTTTACTGACCACTTTTTCCAACGCGGCTTTGTAGGTGTCTGAAATCGGAATATAGGTCTTGCCAAAGACGATGCGGTTGCGTTCGATGACCTTGATCCTGGCGGTGTGGACAATAAAGGAACGGTGAACACGCAAAAACCGATCGGATGGCAGACGCTCCTCCATGGCCTTCATGGTCATATGCGTAATGACGGGCTTTGGTTGGTTGTCCAGGTAGATTTTCACATAGTCTTTCAAGCCTTCCACGTAAAGAATGTGCCCAAGTTCCAGTTGAATGAGTCTGTAATCTGCCTTTACAAAAAGACTGCCTGTGGTCGAAGCAAGAGACGAAGGAACCATGGCTCTATCTGCAGAAACGAACGCCTGCTCTGCAGACTCATTTGACAAAGGCGTTTTAAGTGGTGCTAACGTTGGCAACTGACGCTGATGCCAACGCAAAGCCTTGTTGGCAGCTACCAGAAACTCCGTGTAACTAAACGGCTTGAGCAGATAATCCAACGCATTCACCTTGTAGCCTTCCAGCGCATATTGCTGAAAAGCCGTCGTGAAAATCAAACTGGTGTGCATGGGCAACATGCGGGCAAAATCCATCCCACTGAGGTCAGCCATCTGGATATCCAAAAACAACACATCAGGCGGCGTACGTTGCACCGCTTCCATGGCAACCAAGGCGGAGGGAAATTTTCCGGTAAGACGCAGAAAAGGCGTCTGTTGGACATACCCTTCAATGAGACCCAATGCCAGGGGTTCATCATCGATGATAAAACACGTCAAACAATCATCCATTTTCAACAGGTTGTTACCCATGATGTTTCAGTTATTGTTACTCTTCAAAGGTTAAGAACCAGTTCAGCCCGGTAAGTGCCCTCTTCAATACGCTGTTCGAAGGCATGCCGACCCGGGTACAACAAATCAAGCCGACGGCGCAGGTTGTCCAGCCCAATGCCTGAACCGCTGCGATCGGAGGTATCCTTGGGATTGAAACTGTTGATCACCTTGAAGAATAGGACCCCATCCCCTTCCAGGTGCATTGAGAGCTTAATAAAAGAAGGTCTATTTGGTGAGATACCGTGCTTGAACGCATTCTCCACCAAGGTAATAAAAAGCATGGGTGCGACAGGCAAGGAGCTGTCGACCACCGTTTTCACGTCCAAGGCCACGGTGGTTTCAGCTGTCAAACGGATGCGCATCAGGTCAACATACCGGGTGATGAAGGCCGCCTCCTGGGCCACCGTCACTGTATCGGATTCGTTTTCATACAGCGCATACCGAAGCAACTTGCTCAAATCATGTACGGCGTTCTGAGCCTTATCAGGGCTGATGGCTATCAAGGCATAAATATTGTTCAAGGTATTGAACAGAAAATGCGGGTTAATCTGTTGGCGCAAGTTTTGCAATTCAGCCTGAGCCCGACGTTCTGCCTCTTCCCTGTGCTGTGCTTCCAAGTTATACCATTTGGCTGTGGCCTTGACAGCCACACTCAACCCCATGACCAAAATCAGCGGAAAAATGTCTCTAAACACCAGCACCAGAACTGAACGTTCAGGTCCGAAACGAATTGGGGCATTAGGAAATAGCGTTGGTCCCATTTCCTTCCAATAATGGATCAACACACCCAAGACCACCACCAGAACCACGTTGTATAAAAAGAAACGGGGAATTCTTTTTTGAAACAGGTAACGTTCGGTCAAGACAAAAAAGTTCAAGTAAAACACCGCCAACATTGACACCAGAACAATACCATGGTGCCACAATTTGATATCAAAAGCGATGTCATTGTCCCTCGAAAAAACCAGAAATGGAAAGCCGAAGAGCAAAATCCACGACACGAAGTGGATAATGACCTGCAACATGCGTTGGTAGGGGTGTTTGTACATGTCGTTCGTGCTCATAATAACGATGCAAGATACGTATTTTTGGCATTATTCATAGCGCAAGGCCTCGATGGGGTCAAGTTCCGACGCCTTCTTGGCCGGGTACCAACCAAAAAAGATGCCGGTAATCGAACAGACCAGGAAAGACAAGAATACAGCATACGCCTGAACAGAGATAGGCCAGGCTACGACCCATTTCACCAATAGAGACGCACCCACACCCAATGTGATGCCAATCAACCCTCCGGTAATGCTGATTATGATGGCCTCAATAAGAAACTGAGCCAAGATGTCCCTCCCTTTGGCGCCAATAGACATACGCAAACCGATTTCGCGGGTACGCTCCTTGACCGATACATACATGATGTTCATGATACCTATGCCACCGACAAGCAAGGAGATGCCGGCAATGCAGGCCAAGAGGATGGTCATGGTATTGGTTGTCGAGGTAAGCATGCTGCTGATTTCCTCCTGGGTGCGTATGGAAAAATCATCCTCCTCCCCTGCTTTCAGCTTATGATTGGTTCGCAACAAACCGGTGATGGCATCCGTTGCTTCAAAGGTCGCCGTTTCTGAGACAGCCGAAGCGTAGATGCCGTGCAGGTGCGTGATGGCCAAAATACGTTTCTGAACCGTGGTATAAGGGGCCAGCACAACGTCGTCCTGGTCCATCCCCATGCTGTTGTAACCTTTGGCCTCCAACGTTCCTATAACAGTGAACGGTATTTTGTTGAAGCGAATGACTTGACCGACAGGATCTTCTCCGTTGGTAAAAAGATTCTTCACCACGGTTTGACCGATGACACAGACCTTGGCCGACGATCGGACCTGTTGATCCGTGAACAGCGTGCCATCATCCACCTTCAAGACACGGATGTCGAGGTATTCGGTGTTGACACCGGTCAACGAACTGGGGTAATTGTTGGAACCGTAGATAAATTGCCCACTGCTTGTCACCGATGGGGACAGGTGCTTGATGGCAGTCACGTTTTCCCGAATGGCGTCGTAATCGTCCATTTCCAGCGACTGCATCTCACTGCGGCTCAACCTAACACCGCCCATTTGACCAGCTCCCGGATGTATCATAATCAAGTTGGAACCCATTTCGGAAATCTGGCTTTGGATACTGACTTTTGAGCCTTGACCGATGGCCAACATGGTAATGACGGAGGCCACACCAATAATGATACCCAGCATGGTTAGGAATGCCCGCATCTTGTTGTTGCTCAAGGCGCGGAAGGAAATTTTTAATAAATTGCCCAGGTTCATGTTCGTAGGGTTAATCGTCTTGTTTGGGTAATCGTTCGAGGGCCTCCCTGGCCGAAGCCAGATTGGAGTTGACCGTGTCCTTGATGATGCGTCCATCCCTGAGCACGATGTTGCGGCTGGAGAAGGCGGCCAATTCGGGATTGTGGGTCACAAACAAAATGGTGCGACCCTTGTGGTACAAGTCCTGGAACAACACGAGGATTTCATGAGCTGTTCTGGTGTCTAGATTGCCTGTAGCCTCATCGGCCAGGATAAGCACGGGATCGTTGACCAGGGCACGGGCAATGGCTACACGTTGCATCTGCCCTCCCGACATCTGGTTGGATTTGTGGTACAGCCTGTCAGCCAACCCGACGGACTCCAGTGCGGCTTTGGCCCTTTCGTGACGCTCCTTGGTAGAAACCGTAGCGTTGTAGATCAGCGGCAGCTCCACGTTTTCCAAGGCTGTTGTTTTGGGTAATAAATTATACGACTGAAAGACAAATCCTATTTTGCGGTTGCGCAAAGTGGATCGTTCGTTTTTATTCATCAGACCCACCGACACATCGTCGAGCAAGTATTCGCCCTCGGAAGGAGTATCCAGACAACCCAGCAGGTTAAGCAAGGTTGATTTACCCGAGCCGCTGGCTCCCATGATGGTCACAAATTCCCCTTCTTCGATATTGAAGGTCAATCCCCTGAGGGCGTGGATAGTTTCCCCACCTACCTGAAAGTTGCGCTTCAGGTTGCTGATGGCTATAATGCGTCTATTCATGACGAAGTACTCATTGGTTGGTCGTAGTGTTATTTTGTTCGAGCGTTGTTGGATCCCGGACGTTTGGGCATAAAGGGGCTTGAGGCTTCAGCGGTCTGTGGCCCCTTGGTCGCAGCATCCTGCTTGGAAGCACCCAGATCAATCACGACTACATCATCAGCGTCGAGTCCCGAAAGCACCTCTGTTAAAAGACCATCCGTTTCTCCGATTTTGATGCGTTTGCGGCAAAGGATGTTGCCTTCTTTCAACCAGACCAGCTTTTCTGTGGCATCAAGTCCACCGACCAACGAGGACGTCTGAAGGGTTAATCCTTGTTGAACCAGTTGAACCGTGTCGGGATTGAAGATCAAAGCTTTGTTGGGTAAACTGCGTTCTACGTCCTTTTCAACGGTAAAAATGGTGATGTTCGCTGTCAAACCAGGTTTCAATTTGAGGCTGGGGTTGGGCGCATTGACAATTACCTCGTACGTCACAACGTTGGAAGTGGTGGTTGGGTTGAGCCTTACCTGAGTCACGGTGCCGTCGAACACATCTTCAGGGTAGGCATCCACCGTAAAGGAAACCCGCTGATTCTCTCTGACATTGCCGATATCAGCCTCATCCACATTGGCCACAACTTGCATCTTGGTCAGGTCTCTGGCAATGACAAACATGGTGGGCGTGCTAAAGCTGGCCGCCACCGTCTGGCCTTCTTCCACCGCACGGGATAAGACCACGCCGTCAATGGGAGAATAGATGGTTGCATAATCAAGGTTGGTCTGAGCCTTGCTGAGGTTGGATACCGCTTGTTTGTGGGAAGCTTCCGCCTTTTCGTATGCATACTTAGCCGATTCAAAATCCGTTTCGCTGACCAGGCTCTTTTCGTGCAGCGAATTGATACGGTTGAAATTGGCCTGTTGATAATCGTATTCCACTTTGGCAGACTGCACCGCCAATTGCTGGGTCGTGTATTCGGTCTGTAAATTCGTCTTGTCAATTTCAGCCAGGACTTGGCCTTTTTTAACCTCACTGTTGAAATCGACGTAGATTTTGGAAACCTTGCCAGAAACCTGGGTACCCACGGTCACTTCGGTAATGGGTTCAATGGTGCCGGTGGCTGTGACCGACTGACTGATGGTGGCCGGCTTTGCTTTGGTCGTTTCCAGAGATAGTGAAGCCTCGGTGCCCGGTGTGCAGGCGAACCAAAGGGCGACGGCACCTGTTGAAAGAGTGATGGTGGCAAGGGTCAGGGTTTTTGTTTTCATTGTTATCGTCTATTTTGTTCACTTATTGAAGGGATACAGGTTTGTCTTGATAAAGGTTGAGCACTTGAGCAGCCACCACACTTAGGTATTTATACTGCATCTGCTGTTGGGTGGCTGACAATAAGTTGTTCTTTTCAGTAAGAAGGTCCAAGGTGTTTTTCATGCCCAGTTCGTACTGTTGTTCAATCAAGTTGTAACTGGTCTGCATGGCCTTGACCTGGTTTGTTGCAGCAAGGTACTGACTTTGTGCTGAAAGGGCTTCCTGATAAACCGACTCGATTTCTTTGAGCAAGCTTTTCTCGGCTTCCTGCAGGTCGAGACGCACGCTTTGCTCGTTGAGCCTTGCCTTTTCGACAGCCGTTTTAGTCTGTCGTTTACTGAAAATCGGGACGCTGAGGGTCAATCCGACCCCAGCCGATAAACCATCGTTTAACTGGCTGGTCAAGGAGGCCTGGTTAACACTGCCATTCCCTGTGGACAGGCTGCCATTGAGGTTGAGAACAGGCAGGTAGCCGGCCTTAGCCGATGCTGTATTCAGTTGAGCTGCCTCAACACCCAACTTGGACGATTGGATGCCTGGCATCACCTCCAGAGCCGTCATGTAAATACTGGTCAAAGACGCAAGTGGGGTCAACACGGAAGCCTCATCTACCTTGGGTGACACCAAAACCATGTTTTCGCCAGGTTCCAATTCCAACAATTGCTTCATTTCCAGCCTGGTAGCAGCCAAGGTGTTTCGAGCAGCCACCAACTGATAGGTATCGGTACTCAACTGTGATTCCAGCAAGGCTACATCTGGCTCTGCCAAACTACCGGCTGCCAACAGTGCTCGTCCACGTTCCAACTGATAGGTTGATTTTTCGATGGTTTGTTCATACACGTGTACAGCCTCTTCAGCGTACAAAATCGTAGCATAGGTTTGGAGCAGACTCATCTGCAGGCTTTTTGCCGTTGCCAGTATACTACAGTTGGCCATTTTTTCATACAAAACCTGCTCTTTGATGGTGTTTAAGGTCTTGCCCCCATCGAACAACACCAGGCCACTACTCAGGCCGTAACTACCCGTATATGTGGCTGTTCCACTGCTCGTCAAGCCTGTGTTCAACTGTTGACCCACGGAAGCCGACAAACTGGGCAATAATTGAGCTTTGGCTTGCCTTGAGTCTGCTTGGGTGCTTTCGTAGGTTAGTCTGGCCTTCTGCAGTTGTAGATTATTGGCCAGGGCATAGGTTATGCATGCGTTTAAATCCCATTGAGCCGGTCTCTCCTGTGCCCCAACCAGCGATGCTCCCATGAACAAACTTAGTAAAGCGATAGATTTCAATGTCATAGTCGTGTACCTTTTGATTCCTGGGTCAAAAGTACACGACCAAAAGCGCCCTCTGAAAGTAAGTAGACCAAGGGGCGCAGGGCTTCGACAAAACAACCGCATTTGTCGACCAACGCTTAGCGAGTCTCAAGTCTGGTGTCGCGTGCTGATATCAGCCATCCAAGGGCCAGAATCCTTTATGATTCATACATCAGCTGCTCAATCGCCGTCTGCGCCTGCCATTTTTTTGTGCCCTTGCCGTGCATGATCTTGTAGACCACGGGCACCACCACCAAAGTAAGCAACGTGGACACCGTCATACCACCAATGATGACCCAGGCCAGACCGTTTCTCAGTTCGGCACCCGAACCGGTCGACAAGGCAACGGGCAACATACCGATGATGGTGGAAAGCGCCGTCATAAGGATGGGACGTGTACGGATTTTGACGGCCTGTATCAAGGCCTCATCGATGGTTTTACCTTCCTTGAGGGCATCGTTGGCAAAGTCGACCAGCAGGATGGCGTTCTTCGCCACCAGACCAATCAACATGACCAAGCCCAACATCCCATAGATACTCATGGCCATGTTGGTCAGAGCCAGGGCCAGGAAGGCACCGATCACGGAAAGCGGGATGGAGAACATCACCACAAAGGGATCGACCCAGTTGTTGTACAAGAGTACCATGGTCAGGTAAATCAAGAGCAACGACAACAGCAGGGCACCTGTCAACACGCTCATGGAGTCGGCCATAGATTGCACATCACCCGTAGGTTCCACACGTACGCCCTTGGGCATGTTCATGGTGGTGACTTTTTCCAGGAACTGGTCGGAGACGGTACCTGCGGGTACTCCTAATACCTGGGTTCGGATGGTCACCGAACTGTTACGTTTGTACCGCTCGAGTTTATTGGGACCTGTACCCAAAGCCACCGTGGCAAACTGAGCCAGACGGACGGATTCTCCCTTATTGTTCACAAAGGTCAGGTTCTGCACGTCCTCAGCCTGCTGACGATAAGCCTTGTCAGCCCTGATGTTCATGGCGTATTCGTAGTTACCTTCAGTGTATTTCAAGGTACTGTTGCCTTGGAAATACAGCTGCATGGTCAAGCCCACATTGTCGAGGGTCAAGCCCAGTGCGGACATCTTGTCACGGTCGATGGATACAGCCATTTCAGGCATACCGTTTTCCACCGAAAGACTTTGTTGCATGGTACCGGGAATGGATCGCATGGCTTCCAGGGCCCGTTCGGCAAACAGCATCACCGAATCGGTGCTGCTACCCGAAATCACGTATTCCACGGCAGCCTTGCTGGCCTGACCGGTCAAGCTCACACTGAAGAGTTGCACCTTGGCATCCACCAGGTATTCCGTGAGGGGTTGCTTGAGTTTGGATATGTAATACTTGGTGTCGTCCTTGAGTTCTTTGGCCGGTACCAACTTAACATTGAGTTCGGCCAGGTAGGGCGTACCTTGGGTGCTTTGTGTGTTGTCACTGGTCAACCCCACCATGGTAATGACGCTGGCCACCTCGGGTTTGGCCCTGAACCAATCTTCGGCCTTTTTCACCAATGCGTTGGAGGCTTCGATGGAAATATCCTTGGGCATTTCCAATTGGACGATAAATTCACCGCGGTCAACTTCGGGCAAGAACTCAAAGCCGATGAATCCCAACGGGAATAAACTCAACACAGCCACACTGATTACCAGTACAATCGCACCCAACCAGCGTTTGTGATACAAGGCCCATTGGAGCAAGCCGGCAATCCAATGACTGAATGCTTCGACACCCTTTTCAAACAACGCCAACATGCGTTGATACAAACTGTTTCCTTTTTTAACCTCCGGATTGCTGAAACGGGCTGTCAACATGGGCACCAATGTGAGGGCTGTCAGCAAGCTGAACAAGGTAGAAATCACCACCACGCCGGCAAATTGCCTGAGGATGTCTGATACCAGGGTGTTGGTCAGCGCAATAGGCAAGAACACCACCACCAGAACGGCCGTTACCGTCACAACGGTGAATCCGATTTCCTTCATCGCATCCCAGGTCGCTTTTGCCCGGTTTTTCCCCATCTCTATGTGCCGGTAAACGTTTTCAATTACCACAATGGCATCATCGACCAGCACACCAATTACCAGGGACAACCCCAGCAAGGACATCAGGTTGAGCGTAAAGTTAAACAAGGACATACCGATAAACGTGGCCACAAGGGAGACAGGCACCACGACCATGACTATCATGGCGTTCCTGAAATTGTGCAGGAACAACAAGATAACAATGGCCACAAACAACACGGCCAGCAACAAATCGAACAGGACGGAGTTGATGGATTGTCGTGTGAAATCGGTCGAATCCTGTGCGATGGTCAAGGTCAAACCTTGTTCGGCGTACTCGCCTTGTAATTTATCAATGGTTGACCGTACGGCATCGCTCACGTCAATGGCGTTGGCGTCAGACTGTTTGAGGATGTTCACCAGAATGGCCTCCTGACCGTCCACTCTGGCCAGCATGGTTGGATCTTTGATGGCATCGGTCACTTCGGCCACATCTTTCAGCCGGATTTGCGTTCCGGTTGGTGTGGTCATCAAGACCAGGTTGCTGATTTCTTCCACACTCATCAGTTTGCCCGACAAACGGACCGAGGTGTTGGTTTCCGGGCTTCGTAGGCTACCGGTAGGAAAATCCAGGTTGGACGCTCTCAACACACCTTGTATCTGTATGGGGGTTAGCCCATAAGCCCTCATCCGCTGTACATCAAGGTTAATCTGTATTTCCCTGGCCTGGCCGCCAATCATGGAAATTTTGGCAGTCCCTTTGATGCTCGACAATTCGGGTAACACCCGCTTGTCCATCAAGTCGTAAAAAGCCGTGGCTTCAAGGGACGATGTGGCCGACAGCGCGATGATGGGCTTGTCGTCAACTGTCACCTTGGAGATGGTCGGTGTCAGGATATCCCTGGGCAGTTCCATCATTTTTGAACTCAGGGTATTTTGGGCCAATGTAATGGAACGGTCAATGTCGGTACCGTAGGTAAACGATACGAAAAACATCGACATACCCTCAAACGACCAGGATTGGATCTTATCAATGCCTTCCAGACCGGACAAGGCATCTTCCACTTTTCGGGTCAAGGAGTTTTCCACCTCTG
>JAAYBL010000210.1 GCA_012718945.1 Bacteroidales bacterium | reverse complement strand
TCAACTCAACCGGCGTCAAGCTAGGCTTAGAACCGATTTTTGAAAAGCGTTCAGCGATGGTCTTCAAACGATGTGTATCCTTGTCAATTTCTTTGATCAATTGTTCGTCCACATCCTTAAGCTTGAGCAATTCCACCCAGGCCAGCAAGGAAGAGATAGGGGTGCCCAACTGATGCGCTGTTTCCTTGGAAAGACCCACCCAGACCCGGTTTTGTTCGGACTTTCTGGAAGCGTTTAAGGCGAAAACAGTGACCAAAAGGAAAATAAACATGACCATCAGCTGCACAAAGGGAAAGTATATGAGTTTCCGAAGCAGGCTTGAGTCATCGTAATATACGTACTGTGTGTAATCGTCACTGATCTTTACTTCAATAAATTGCTTTTTCCCCATGATCCTGGCTGCCTCTTCGGCCATGTCCAGGCTGTCTCCCTTTGCTGCTGATTTCAAGTTGTTGGTTTCCAGGATGGTGCCGTTCGAATCGACCAGAATGACAGGAATGTTGGTGTTGCCTTCCATAACCTTGAAATTCAAGGTGTAATCCATTTCCACGCCTTCTTGCAGATCGGTGGTCAGTAGGCGGACAGCTTCAGCCCACAGCTCGATTTTTTTCCGCTCTTCCTTTGCCAGGTCGCCTGCCAACTTGTTGGAAAACAAGGTCGACAACAGAATCAGGGCACCAGCCACGATGAAGAAGGCGGTTCTGAGTAAAGAAGATGTTTCATGGATTCCTTTCATAGAGGTATCAATGAGCCAGTTCAACAGAAACGGGGCAATGGTCTGAATGGACTATGTCCTGATGAATGGCGGCGGTTAACAGGGACGGCCGTAAGGTGGAGGTCACCAAATGGTAGTCAATGCGCCAGCCCAGGTTTCGTTCCCTGGCAAAGGAGCGGTAGTTCCACCAGCTGTATTGATCTGCCTCCTGATTGAATTCCCTGAAAGTATCGATGAAGCCGGTTTCGACCAGTTTGTCAAACCAGGCCCTTTCTTCAGGTAGAAAGCCAGAATCCTTGGTGTGGCGTTCCGGGTGATTGATATCGATGGGTTTGTGGCAGATGTTGAAATCACCGCATACCAGTAAGTTGGGCCGCTCTTGACGTAGTTTATCCAGAAAAACCAGGAAGTCGTCCAGGAAAGTCATTTTAAAGGCCTGTCTGGCGTCGCCCATGCTTCCCGAAGGGATATAGACGCACAGCACGCTAAGATCGCCGAAGTCGGCTCTAATGACGCGCCCTTCGCTGTCGTAGACCGGGTGGTTCATGCCGACCACTACAGCATCCGGTTCCTTCTTGGATAGGATAGCTACACCGCTGTATCCTTTCTTTACGGCAGAATGGTAGTAACAGTGCGGATAACCGGCGGCCCAGAAGGCGGAGGAATCTATTTGGTCGGGTTGGGCTTTGGTTTCCTGGAAACAAATCACATCAGCTCCCGATTGGGCCAGATAATCTGTCAAACCCTTGCTGAGGGCCGAACGGACACCGTTCAGATTGTACGAAAGGATGCGCATAGTCAGCGTGGTTAGGTTCTTTTCATCAAAGTTGAGGCAAAGACAAATTCATTGAGACGTTCGTTGTCGCTGTGATAGAGGGCTTCGTGTCCCCCTTCCCATGTTTTTTCACCTTGATAGATGAATAGGATGTTTTCGCCCATGGTCAACACCGAGTTCATATCGTGGGTGTTGATCACGGTGGTCATATTAAATTCTTTGGTGATGTCGCTGATCAACTCATCGATGGTGATGGAGGTTAGGGGGTCCAGGCCGGAGTTGGGCTCGTCACAGAAGAGGTATTTGGGGTTTAAAGCGATCGCCCTGGCGATGGCAGCCCTTTTCTGCATACCCCCGCTGATTTCTGCCGGAAACAGTTTGTGGCTATCGCTCAAGCCAACCCTATCCAGGCAATAGTGAGCCCTTTTTTCTTGTTCCAAAGGAGAAAGGGAAGAAAACAAGCTGAGGGGAAATTGGACATTTTCTTCGATGGTCATAGAGTCGAATAAGGCTGAGCCCTGGAATAACATGCCCATTTCAGTACGCAGTTGCACCCGCTCACGTTTGTTCATCGATGTCAGCGATCGCCCATCGTACAGGATGTCGCCGGCATCGGGTTCAAGTAGGCCGACGACACATTTGAGCAAAACAGTCTTACCCGATCCGCTTTGTCCGATAATCAGGTTGGTGCGTCCGGTCTCAAAGACGGCGTCAATGTCTTTGATGACCATGCGTCCATCAAACGATTTCTGTATGCCGTATAGTTCAATCATGTCAGCAGTAATTTGGTGAGTACCAGGTTGAACAGCAGGATAAGGATACTGCTGTTGACCACAGCGTTGGTGCTGGCTTTTCCCACATCGAGCGCACCTCCGTAGGCATAATAGCCATAGTAGGAGGCTACAGACGAAATGATGAAGGCGAAAACGACGGATTTAATCAGGGAGTAATAGACGTACCAGGGTATAAACCAGTATTGGATACCATAGATGTAATTAGCTGGGGTAATCAGATCGGTAAACAAACTGACACCGTAACCCCCAACCAAACCTGAAAACATGCTGAAAACCACCAATACGGGGATAAAGACCACAAAACCAGTGATTTTAGGTAAGATCAGGTAGTTGGCAGAGTTGACGCCCATGATGTCCAGTGCGTCAATTTGTTCGGTAATCCGCATCGTGCCAATTTCGGAAGCGATGTTGGATCCGACCTTGCCAGCCAGGATAAGGCTCAGGATGCTGGAACAAAATTCAAGCAGGAGGGTGTCACGTGTCACTAAGCCTGTGGTGTACCTGGGTAGGAGGGGGTTTTCCGTGTTCATCTGGGTTTGCATCGTCATGATGGCTCCAATGAAGACGGAAATCAGTAAGGTGATGGGCAGGGAGTCGGCACCCAACTTCTCAATTTCCTTCCATGTTTGCTTGAAGTAAAGTTTCCACCGTTGCGGAACGGAGAAGGTTTTGTACATGAGGAGGCTATATCGGCCGACGTGGTAAAATAACGCCATGAATGGTTGAACTTATTAGCACAAATATACCTAAAAATCGAGCAGTTCAGCGATATTTGGGGGAGTTTTCGTACTTTTGCGGGCGTAACAATTTGACACTGAACCATGCCAGAACAAGAGCCAGAACAAGCGTTAATCCTACGCACTGACAACTTGGTGAAGCGTTACCGCCAACGCACCGTTGTCGACCATGTTTCGATTGAATTGAGACAAGGCGAGATTGTAGGCTTGCTGGGCCCTAATGGTGCAGGTAAGACGACAACTTTCTACATGACAACTGGCCTGGTCATTCCAAACGAGGGGCGTGTCTTTTTAGGCGACCAGGATATCACAGATTATCCGGTATATCGCAGGGCTCAAAATGGTATCGGCTACCTGGCCCAGGAACCCTCAGTGTTCCGCAAGATGACGGTGGAAGATAATATTCGTTCCGTTCTCGAAATGACCAAGTTGTCCAAGGTTGCACAGAAAGAGAAACTGGAAAGCCTTATTGCTGAGTTTCACTTGGAAAAGGTCAGGAAAAACATTGGAGACCGCTTGTCTGGTGGAGAACGCCGCCGCACAGAGATTGCCCGCTGCCTGGCTATCAGCCCCAAATTTATCATGCTCGACGAGCCTTTTGCCGGTGTCGACCCCATTGCTGTTGACGATATTCAACAGATCGTGTCCAACCTGGTGACCAAGAATATTGGTATCCTTATCACTGACCACAATGTACAGGAAACCCTGTCCATTACGGACAGGGCTTACATGCTGTTTGAGGGAAAAATTCAATTTCAGGGTACCCCTGAAGAACTGTCGAGCAACGAAATTGTGCGTCGTAAATACCTGGGCATGAGCTTCGAGCTCAAAAAGAAACCTCACAGGGAAGCCGCTGCCAGGAAGGCGATGCAATAAACGGTTTAGACGAAAGCGTCGCCCTTCTTTGTCTGGGTGTCAATCACAAATTGACGGATTTCCTGCTCGTCTTCTTTCTTGCAAATCATCAATACATTGCCGGATTCAGCTACGATGTAGCCATCCAATTTATGTATAACGGCCAGTTTGTCGGCTGGTAGAGAGACCAGGTTGTCGCTGCTTTCGTAGAACAGGGCGTCGCATTTGAGCGTGGCGTTTCCTTTGTCATCCTTGGGTGAGAGGTCATGGAGCGATCCCCAGGTACCCAGGTCTGACCAGCCAAAGTCGGCACATTGCACGTAAACATTGGAGGCCTTTTCAAGTATGCCGTAGTCGATGGAAATGTTGGGGCAAGCAGGGAAGATGCTGTCGATAAAGGCTTTTTCTTCAGGTGTATTGAAAACATGTTGTGCACTGTTGAAGCGGGCAGCCACCTCGGGCAGCAATTCGTCGAACGCCGACAGGATGGTACGTACGTTCCATAAGAAAATCCCCGAATTCCATAAAAATTCACCACTGTCCAAAAAGACCTGAGCCAATTCGGCGTTGGGCTTTTC
>JAAYBL010000209.1 GCA_012718945.1 Bacteroidales bacterium | reverse complement strand
GCGTCCAGGTGGATGTCCTCTCCGAAGTCTGTCTTGATGCAGGAAACACCCATCTCCAACAACGCCTTCAGCAGACCCTGGTACCAAGCTGTGGCTTCAGGGCTGGTAAAGTCGATGGTGCCTGCGTAATCGTTGGCGCTGAAATTGGACCCACCCTGCAAGCGCTGACGGTTGGTCGCGATGTAGGCGTTTCCCAAGGCCTCCTTGAGTTGCCTGGCCCCTTCGGCAATGTAGGGCAATTGCCAGAGACTGACCCTGAAACCCTGATCCTTAAGCCGTTTCAGAAAAGCCGGTGGGTCGGGAAAACGCTCGGGGTTGAAGGTCCATTCACACAGCCAGTCGGTGGTAAACCATCCCGTATCCAGGTGCATCACGTCGCAGGGATACCCTTCCTCCCGCAACCTGGCGCAGATAGTTTCCACCTCTTCGGCCGAGAAATAGGTCATCCGGCTCATCCAGATGCCATAGCTCCACAGCGGTAAGGTGGTAGGAAAACCGGTAAGGCAACGGTACTGGTACAGCACCCGCTCCGGCGAAGGGCCACCCAACAGAAAAACGTCGAGGCAACCCTCTTCCACCATGAACTGGGTGGAACGGGTGGATTGATGGGCCAGCGACAGACGGGTAAAGGCTGAGGTATGGATAAAGACCCCATACCCACGGCTGGAAAGGTAAAAAGGGATGTTCTTGTAGGCTCGTTTGTTGTTGACCCCCTGGGCGTCCTGATTTTCCAATTGGAGGGTTTGGCCGGCCAGGTCCATCTTGGCAAAGCGTTCCCCGGTGCCGGCAAAACATTCGTCGTGGGTAGCCTGGAAAGCCATGGCCACGTTGGAACGTTGTCCGGGTAGTCCTTGATGATCCACATAGACCAAGGCCATGGCGTCATGACGGTTGGGCTGAAATTGGTCATAGGCGCTCAAGGCCACCTCCTGACCGGCTTTAGGGTAGCAACGAAGGTCGAATGTTTCCTCAGGAGCTGGCAAGAGGTCGCTCCAAACCTCCACGACAGGGTCGGTCAACCCAATTCGCGCTCTGCATTGGCCGTCTTCATCACGAATAAACCATTCAGTGGCCGTTTTTTCGAGGCTGAGGGGCGAAATGGTCAACGAGGACGTGGCATCCAGCATGGGGCTGGCCTCCTGCACGGCCTCATCAAAGGCAATGGACAAACGCAGGGTCTCCTGACCATACGCCCTGATCCACAGACGATGGTGCCGCCTGGAAATTGTCATGTCCGGATAGCAATCACGGCCAGGCTTTTGACATTGGAAAGGCAGGTCCAACCAGATGGCGCCCTGTTCCACGCGGGCGTCGACAGGGCGGCAAGCCCTCCACAAACGGCGCGGACTCTCATCGGAGACCTCCAAAAAATCACTCGTATAGTAGTTGGTTTGTTTCATGTCACTGTTGACCGGTATAAGGATTGGCACCAGGCTGGATGCCGGCACGTAACCGAATGGCTTCTGAAACCTGGGGACCATTGTTCGTCCAAACGGTACCCGGGCCGTTGGCATTGGCCAGGAATTTCTCGGAGGGGCACCAATTGTCTTTCACCGTGATGTAGGAGGAACCTTCGTCCGTGTAGAGCCAGAACCAATGGTTGGGATCGTGGGCGTACGCTGGTTTGTAAATGGCTTCCACCGCGTTCTCGGTGACGAAGGTGTTGGGTTGGACAGAGAGGGTGTAAATGCCTGCCACATCGTACATATGCTTGCCGTAGTGGTGGATGCGGTTGGCATGGACGCGGTTGTCACGCATAGCATTGACCGCCTTGGTCCACCCCCACCCCAGGCTGATGCCCGTGTAGGAGAGTTCGGAAAGTTCATTGTGAGCAATGGTGATACCCCTGACGTAACCAGCCGCCAACCCCACGCAGCCCCAGTCTTCGTTGGTCACGTCGGTGATCAGGTTGTTGGTGATGGTCATCTTTCGACAGAGCACGCGTTCGTCCGAAGGGTTGTACGGCAAGTGGGTTTCCACGCCGGGGTGGGAAAACGTACCCACTTGCAGGCCGTTGCCAGCTATATCCCTGAACAAACAACCGGTGACGCTGTCGTTTAAGCTCCCTTCCACCAGGTCGTAACCAGCGCTACCCAGGTGTTCAAACCTACAGCCGGCGAACACCGTACCGGCCACATGTTTGAGAGTGACAGCAGCCGGCTGGCGTCCTATCCAGGCTTGATTTTCCAGGCCCTTGTTGGGATTACCCGGCACACCAGGCGGTTTCAGTTTATACGC
>JAAYBL010000208.1 GCA_012718945.1 Bacteroidales bacterium | reverse complement strand
GTTGCCAGTTCGGCCTGGGTAATGTTCGACTCTATCCTCAATTCTCTGAGTTTCCCACCGAGTTGCTCAATAAGTGCTGTATCAGTCAGTGAATAAACATCCATAATCGCTGGTATATGATATATTATAAGGCAAATATGGCGATAATAATTGAGATATCAACTATTAACTAAAAGAAATAATCAAAAACGTCAAACTATCTGATAAACACTTTCAGCGCTTTATCCCCGATCTTCATGATGAAGAGGCCTTTTTGCGGGGGACGAGGTAACTCAACACCAGTCAATGAATAGTAACGAGGCGTACCGGTGAAAGGAATGACCTCATTGCGAGGATGATCGATGGCTGTTACGCCATACTGAAGAAGTTTTAGGCTGGATGCTCTAAACTCTTGCCTCATGGCGCCGCCTTGCAAGTCAGCCTGGAAGCCTAAAACCACTTCTTGTGGTTTGTCCAATGTAAAAAAGATACCATAGAATTTGTCATCGCTTTTACACGCCATTATTGAGAGGTATGCGATGCTATTCGTCTCCATCTCTGAGGTATTGATGAGGCCATCAGAAGCAAAAATATACGCCGCATTCAGGTTGTAAAGCGTGTTGAAGTTGGCACCAAAATAGTATTTGCCGGCCTCAAGAAACACCTTTTGATAAATACGGGCATTGGTTAAATCGCCCCCCGAACTGAACGTTTTATCATCCCAGACACCCAGCATGAGACAGTCGAATCCGGAATACTTATCAAGTCCCTGTTTAATGCCATCGCTGCCATTGTCGATCCTGAAATTCTCCACCGTCCAATGTTGGGGTGCGCCGTATCGTGCCGTGCCGGATTCGGCAGTGCGGGCAAATTCGCTGGATTCTTTCAAAAGGTTAATCGTAATGTCTTTTGAACCAACCGCTGCAGGTTGACCACCTACATTCTTGCCCTCTTTGATAAAGGTGGAATAGGCATCGCTAAGCAGCTGGTAGGCCTTATTGATGGCATCGTAGTCGGCATTGCCGATGGCCTTAACTCTTTCTATGACGGCGCGCAGGGAGTCGCAGGCCACTTCATTGTAGTAACCGGTATTCTCGTTTACCTTAATTGTCAACAATGTATCTTCGATGGCTGCAATGTCGGCTTGTAACTTATCGAAAGTGATTTCGCCGTAGTAGAGCAATTTGACACCTTTGGCCCGGAACTCCTGGGTGCCCGAACCATTTTTAAGGTCGACCTGGAAACCCAGGGTCACATCCATCTCTTCCGGGATGTTGAAAAAAAGGCCATGCCAACTAGCATCGTTGTTGTCGGGCGCTTTGTTGATGGGGTAATAAGCGATGGAAGCCGAGGGAATGTCCTTGGTCTGTACTAGTTCTGACGAGGCAAAGAGATAGGCTTTATCGCTCAATGAATAGGTCGTGTTGTACGAAGCGCCAAAATAATAGCGACCGGCTTTCAACCGTACAGTGCGATAAAGGCGGGCATTGCTGATGTCTCCTTCTTGATTGCTTGCTGCGTCGTTCCAAATACCGATTGAAAGGCAATCATAGCCAGGGTGTTTGTCAATACCGTTTTTGGTACCGGCTGTTCCATTGGGAATCTTAAAATTTTCCACCGTCCAGTAACGTGGTGTGGCAAAGCGCGTTGTGATGGAAGGGTCGAGGCGGGAGAAGTTGGCGCTCTCTACCAGCTTCGGTACCGTTAGATCCTCATGATCAGCTGCATTGGGGGCACCGCCCGGATTCTTTCCACTCTCTTTAAAGTTTTTAATGGCCAGATTCAACTGATTATAAGCGTCATTCAAGGTTTCATACGTGGCATTTTCGTCCATTTCCAGGGCCACATCAAGTGCCGTTTGCAAGGTTGCGACAGCGTCCTGACTGTAAAATCCGGTATTTGAGTTGATGACGGACGTTGAAATCAAGTTGTTCGCATTGGCAATCAACGCGTCGATGGCCGTGAAATTAATTTCACCATAGTAGAGCAGATTGACAGCCTGTGCGCGAAATTCCTGCGTGTTGCTTTCGGTGAGGTCCACCTGAAAACCAAGCACCACATCGGCAGCCTCGTTGAGGGTAAAGTAGATTCCGTAGAAATCAGTACTGATCGTTGCCTGATTGATAGGAGCGTAGGCGATGGATTTTTCAGGAATGTCACGGGTATTCAATACGCTGTCGGCAGCAAAAATATAGGCGTTATTCAGTTGATAATTAGCGTGGTATGAAGCGCCGAAATAATAGCGGCCGGCTTTCAGATGACGCTTCTGGTAGATGCGTGCGTTGGATACATCGCCTACGGTATTGGCGTCGCGATCGTTCCACACACCCAACATCAAGGCATTACTGCCGCTGTATTTATCCAAACCCTGCTTGGTACCATCGCTGTTCGTTTGAGGAATGTTAAAGTTTTCAACCGTCCAATTCAAGGGTGCACCAAATCGCAAACCATTGTTCGTCTGCGCTGT
The DNA here is from genome assembly GCA_012718945.1 of Bacteroidales bacterium. Classification (GTDB taxonomy): domain Bacteria; phylum Bacteroidota; class Bacteroidia; order Bacteroidales; family UBA1402; genus UBA8389. Next base: position 2,366 of record JAAYBL010000208.1, on the reverse strand, counting down.
ACGGGCAAAGTTGCTGGCTTCTTTCAGGTATTCAACGGTGACATTTTCGCTGCCCTCTTCGTTGGGGAGTCCGCCAACGTTGTATCCATCCTTCAAAAATTCCTGATACGTTTCGTTAAGCGCTTGAATGATTGCTTTTTGAGTTGCTTCGTCAGCGCTTGTGTCCGCTTTGCATGCTTCCACATACTGGGCAAAATCATTGACTTTGGTGCGGCTTAATTTCCCCGTATTGTAGCCTACTTGTGTCCGCATTTGAGCAATAATACCTTCGTAGATGGCAATAAACTGAGCCAGTGACAGTGATGCTGAGTCTTCTTCATCAATGGAGATTTCAAATACCGGAGCGATGGCATTGCTTTTTGTTGCAGGCAGTGTAATGCTCAAGCCATTGATATCCTGGGTGAAATCAATCGATCCATAACCAAGGAGGGTGACTTTTTCAACCTTGCCAGGATAAAACGCCGAGGCATAACCGAACGACTCAAACGTAAACAGACTATTTGCAGCCGGCCAACGCATGATGGTGGCGTAGACAGTGTCGTTTCGTTCCACATAGCGAACGTCTTTTGACGAGTAGTTGTTGTTTTCGTTGAACCCTTGAGAGGTGAGCGGATTGCTGGCCTCGGCCAAAGGCCCTTCGCCGAAGTTGATCCATGGGCGTGTACCGTAAATACTTATACTGTTGACATCCATCCATGCTTTGATGCCATCCAGGATAACCATCTCTTTTTCATCGAGCGCCCCATCTCCACGCAGAGGAACACTGAGCAATAGGTTGCCATTCTTGCTGACAATGTCAACCAACATGGAAATAACTTGTTGAGCGCTTTTGTAGGAACCATTTTTATATACATTATCGTCATAGTGCCAGGAACCTATGCAGGTACATGTTTGCCAATAATCTTCCTGCGGACGGTCAGGAATGCCCCGCTCAACGTCCCACAACATCGATTCCTTGTGGTTGGCTTGAAGCTTTTTACCCATCACGACCACGCCATTACCGTTATTGTTGGCATCGTGATTATAATAATGCGACACAATGTCAAGACCTATCTGGTTGTCACAACCGTAGAAAGGCAGTACGCTGTCGTCGAAATAGAGCATCGCCGGATTGAAGGTGTTGATGCACTCGATGACACGATTCTGGAATTTTTGCTTGTAAGCTTCCGAAGGGAGTGAGGCTCCGCTTCCCCAATCCCATTGACTATGAATGGTCCCTGACGATTGATAACCGCTACTTGGTTGGTGATTCTGGGCGTATAGTTCCTGGGGATCGTAGCCTTCCCACCATTTGCCAACACCGTCAGCCTTGGTCAGGTTCCCATCGTATAATTGGGCAATTTCAAACCATGTCCACGTGTGACTGCCATGCATGCTGATGCCCATGGGAAGACCGTTTTTTTTGCAGGCATCATCCCATTCTTTGACGATATTTCGTTTCGGACCCATGTTGACGGAATTCCACTCCTGATAAGGGCTGTTCCATAGGTCGAAATTGTCGTGGTGTTGACCCAGGGTAAAGAAGTAACGGGCACCAACACTTTTGTAGAGTGTCACCAACGCTTCGGGATTCCACTTTTCGGCGCCCCATTCATTGATGACGTCCTTGAATCCAAAGGTGGCTGGGTTGCCATATCTGTTGACATGCCAATTGTATTGCCCACTTCCGGCATAGTACATACCTCGTGCGTACCAGTCGCCGCCATGCGCTTCGCATTGTGGGCCCCAGTGTGCCCAAATACCAAATTTGGCGTCTTTAAACCATTCGGGACATTCCCATGCAGAGAGACTCTGCCAATCGGAAGTGTAAGAACCCGTTTCAATAGGCTCATTTACAGCCTTCATGCTGATTGCCGAAGCCACGAACAGGGTGGCCATCAAACTCGTGAGTTTTTTGTTGATCATGATAATAAGGTATGGTGTGTTTTTCCTACTGCAACAAAGGTAAAAAAACCTAACCGTACAGCATTATTATCTTTAAAAAGATTCAAGTGAAACAAAACAGGCCTGATGTAAACGAATCATTATCCTTAAAAGTTGTTAGTAAACGGTAGTGTAACCATCTTTTATCATATATTTGCCGAATTCGGTAGTGAATCAGACGAAACGATTAATGAAATACGGTATACTAACAGCGATAGCCCTTCTTTGCTGCACCCTGGTGAGTGCTCAGAAGGAAGTTTATTTTGAGACCATCGATTCGGCTCACATGAAGGTGCGTTCGTTCCACGGCGTAGAGGTAGGCCTACTCCCGTATAAAACAAGGAATGATCCCTTCCAATTCGACAAATTCAGCCTGTCGGGTTATGTCGGGTATGCGTACGAAAAAGCCATGGCCAAAACCTGGACATTGCGGCTCACGACCG
>JAAYBL010000027.1 GCA_012718945.1 Bacteroidales bacterium | reverse complement strand
GGCCACTAATCCGATACCTTTGATGACCAACACCTTGGGTTGATAACCATGAGCGGCTTCGAAAGCGGGCAGCTCGGTTTTGGCGGCATCCAGGATGGCTTCCGGGGTGTCTTGTCCAAAGTATACGTAGTTGGACTTGCAGTACACAATGGCATCGGGGGTGAAAGGCCTTGATACGTCGGCGTAGTGTTCGGCGCTGTCGTAATAGTGCTTGATCAAGGCGTTTTTGCGCACCTTGAGTGTTTTAAGACCCTTGCGGGAAAGCAGCATACGTAAGGCCGGAACGATTTGCTCCGTACAGGAACACGTGGGTCTTTCTTCCGATAGAACGGGCTGAGCGATGGACTGGTTCAGGGTTTGAAACAGGTTATCGTAGGTGGCTTTGATGGCTTCAATGGTGTCAGCGGCCACGAAGATACCGTGGTTCTGCAACCAGATGATGGCAGGTTCTTCGCTGTACTTGGCCTTGTAGGCTTGAATAGAGGTCTCTACAGCCTTAAACAGCACATATCCGGGATCAGTATAAGGAATATACAACATCTTGTCACCAAAGAGTCGCTTGAGGCTTGCTTCTGCGTCCTGGCTACACATAAGTCCGTTGACCAACGTTGGGTGTAGATGGATCACAAAGGCGTAGCCAATGGCGTTATGCATGGAGGTCTCGACGGAAGGACGCTTACCCTTGGTCAGGGTGGCAGCAGCCAGGTCGTTCTTGACCTGTTCTTCGCGTTCGGCCGGATCGCTGCTGTAAGTTTTCGTAGAAATGACGTTCAGCAAAGCCCTGTCCATTCGGGCGAAGCCGTCCTCGGTAATCGTGGCCAGGGAAGATCCGCTGGCCTTGACCCACAGGGTGCTGGCGTCTTTATAGGAAGTATTGCCCCCGCCGGCGATGACATAGCGGCTGTCTTGGCCGTAGAAGCGGGATATTTCAATCAATTGGTCTATGGGGTTCATGTCAAATGGTTAGCTTGAAGGTAAGGAATAAAACACTTCGTAACAACACAATGCTTTATTTTGTCTCAACAACGGCTTTTATCAGTTGGTCGCCCAACTTGATGTATTCAGCGCGTTTGCTGCGGTCGCAGCGTCCATCAACATCCACATAGCCGGGCAAGCCTTGAGCTACTACGTGCTGATGGGCTGCAATAACGCAAGCGCCTTCGTAGTTGATGCGCTTCAAGGTATCGGTCAAGGGAACACCGTGGCGAGCCGACAGTAAGATGGGTTCCATGGCTGGGGTGTTGTGTTCGGTGCCCAAGGTCACTACAAAGCCTTGTTCGTGCAGGTAAACGGCGTATTTTTCCAGCAGGTGGAGATCGTTGCGGGTGCTGATGAATTCAACCGAGGCAAAACCACGCTCCGTCAAGGTGGCTGCTACCTGCTCCAGGTTGCCTTCGAAATCCGTGTAGCCTCCCTTGGCATCGTCGGCCAGGAAAGGATACGTTGGAATGCCACCGGCGGCCTGAATGATGCGACAAACCTGCTCCATGGGCAGGAAGGCTGTAGCTTCTTCGGGTACGAAGGCGGCGCCACCGGCTTTGAGCAGGTTGCCCCTGATTTCGTTTTCTACACCGGCTTCGTCGTTGAGGGCTGATTTCAAGGCTTTGCCTCCGAACAACTGTTCGAAACAGGCCTTTATGGCGGCATCATCCGACCCCAGGGTTTCATATACCTTGATGCGCAGGGCCTTGGCCAGGTGGCGTTCACGGATGGAGCCTTTGGTCAGGTTGTCGCGGATCCAGTTGAAATCCAGTTGAAAACCAGCATTATGACTATCCAACACCGTGTTGAGCTTGGCGCACATCTGTTCCACCTGAACATTGGCTGCTTCCCTGACGGCTTTCAATTGGGATGCGTAGGGTTCAGGCAGGTTCAAAGGATTGGTCAACCCTTTACCACTTAGGTAGGTACGACCAGGATTACCGGGGTCATTAACCCTGAGGCCGGCCTTTTGGTCGGCCTCGTTCAGGCTAATGAACTCAATGTTGAACAAGGGGTACAGGTGGCGCTCTTTGCAAGCGGCCGCCCAGGCCTCGTAGCCCGCTGTGGTATAGAAGTCGTTGATGCCCACGACAGAAACACCATCGTTGACCGCCATATCCAAGGCCTGGGTCAATTCATTGAAGGCGCTGAAGGAATAGGGCGTATGTAAGTGGGCGTTAACGTTGAGTACGTTCATGGTCTCCTGTATTAAACACCCAATTTGGCTCTGCGCAGGATTTCAGCGTCGGTGAAGTTTTCACCAGCGACGTAGCCGGGCAGCGGTTGGATGCGTTCGTTGATCATATCGAGGAACCAGCTCGGTTGCGGGAAGAAGGCTT
>JAAYBL010000207.1 GCA_012718945.1 Bacteroidales bacterium | reverse complement strand
GTTGAAGGTCCATTCACACAGCCAGTCGGTGGTAAACCAACCCGTATCCAGGTGCATCACGTCGCAGGGATAACCTTCCTTCCGCAACCTGGCGCAGATAGTTTCCACCTCTTCGGCCGAGAAATAGGTCATCCGGCTCATCCAGATGCCATAGCTCCACAGCGGTAAGGTGGTAGGAAAACCGGTAAGGCAACGGTACTGATACAGCACACGCTCCGGTGTAGGGCCACCCAACAGAAAAACGTCGAGGCAACCCTCTTCCACCATGATCTGGGTGGAACGAGTGGATTGATGGGCCAGCGACAGGCGGGTAAAGGCTGAGGTATGGATAAAGACCCCATACCCACGGCTGGAAAGGTAAAAAGGTATGTTTTTGTAGGCTCGTTTATTGTTGACCCCTTGGGCGTCCTGATTTTCCAGTTGGAGGGTTTGGCCGGCCAGATCCATCTTGGCAAAACGTTCCCCGGTGCCGGCAAAACATTCATCATGAGTAGCCTGGAAGGCCATGGCCACTTTGGAACGTTGTCCGGGTAGCCCTTGATGATCCACATAGGCCAATGCCATGGCATCGTGACGATTGGGTTGAAACTGGTCGTAGGCGCTCAAGGCCACTTCCTGACCGGCTATGGGGTAGCAACGTAGGTCGAGGGTTTCCTCCGGAGCTGGCAAAAGGTCGCTCCAAACCTCCACGACAGGGTCGGTTAAACCAATGCGAGCCCTGCATTGGCCGTCTTCATCACGAATCAGCCATTCAGTGGCTGTTTTTTTGATGCCGAGGGGCGAGATGGTCAACGAGGAGGTGGCATCCAGCATGGGGCTGGTCTCCTGTATGGCCTCATCAAAGGCAATGGACAACCGCAGGGTTTCCTGACCATAGGCTCTGATCCAGAGACGATGGTGCCGTCTGGAAATTGTCATGTCCGGATAGCAATCACGGCCAGGCTTTTGACATTGGAAAGGCAGGTCCAACCAGATGGCGCCCTGTTCCACGCCGGCGTCGACAGGACGGCAAGCCCGCCACAAGCGCCGTGGACTCTCATCGGAGACCTCTAAAAAATCACTTGTATAGTAGTTGGTTTGTTTCATGTCAGTGTTGACCGGTATAAGGATTGGCACCAGGCTGGATGCCGGCACGTAACCGAATGGCTTCTGAAACCTGGGGACCATTGTTCGTCCAAACGGTACCCGGGCCGTTGGCATTGGCTAGGAATTTCTCGGAGGGGCACCAGTTGTCTTTCACCGTGATGTAGGAAGATCCTTCGTCCGTGTAAAGCCAGAACCAATGGTTGGGATCGTGGGCATACGCCGGTTTGTAAATGGCTTCCACCGCGTTTTCCGTGATGTAGGTGTTGGGTTGGACAGAGAGGGTGTAAATGCCTGCCACATCGTACATATGCTTGCCGTAGTGGTGGATGCGGTTGGCGTGGACGCGGTTGTCACGCATAGCATTGACCGCCTTGGTCCACCCCCACCCCAGGCTGATGCCCGTGTAGGAGAGTTCGGACAGTTCGTTGTGAGCAATGATGATACCCCTGACGTAACCAGCCGCCAACCCCACGCAGCCCCAGTCTTCGTTGGTCACGTCGGTGATCAGGTTGTTGGCGATGGTCATCTTTCGACAAAGAACGCGTTCATCTGAGGGATTGTACGGGAGGTGGGTTTCCACGCCGGGATGGGAAAAGGTACCAATTTGCAGGCCGTTGCCAGCGATATCCCTGAACAAACAACCAGTGACGCTGTCGTTTAAACTCCCTTCCGCCAGGTCGTAACCAGCACTACCCAGGTGGGCAAACCGACAGTGGGCAAACATCGTTCCGGCCACGTAGCTGAGGACGACGGCAGCCGGCTGGCGTCCTATCCAGGCTTGATTTTCCAGGCCCTTGTTGGGATTACCCGGCACACCAGGCGGTTTCAGTTTATACGCATCCAGTAAGAACATGCCGGCCTGCAACGACACGTGCCCCT
>JAAYBL010000206.1 GCA_012718945.1 Bacteroidales bacterium | reverse complement strand
GCGCATCCTACCTTCGCAAAATTTGCAAAGTAAGTGATTTTTTTGGATTATATTTGCACGTTAAGCAAGCAAACAACGATAATCTCCGTCATTTAGGCATGAAAGACCCACACTCCGAAACGGCTTTTGAGGAAACCGATGACAGGCAGGATACAACCGGTGACAACACCCCTGACCTCACGGCCGATGGCGATATTGACGTCAGCGGCCATTCCGATTACCAGGTACCCGATGTGAAAGACGCTGTCGTCAGGCATCACCTGTCCGGCATGTACCAAAACTGGTTTTTGGATTACGCTTCCTACGTCATTTTGGAAAGAGCTGTGCCCGCCCTGAACGACGGACTAAAACCAGTACAACGCCGTATCCTGCACGCCATGAAGCGGTTGGACGACGGCCGTTACAACAAAGTGGCCAACATCATCGGCCACACCATGCAATTTCACCCCCACGGTGATGCTTCCATCGGCGACGCGCTGGTTCAGTTGGGTCAAAAAGACTTGATGGTGGATTGCCAGGGGAACTGGGGCAACATCCTCACCGGCGACGGTGCTGCCGCCCCCAGGTACATCGAGGCCCGCTTGTCGAAATTTGCCCTTGATGTAGCATTCAATCCCAAGACCACGGAATGGAAACCTTCCTACGACGGTCGAAATAAGGAACCCATGGCTTTGCCCGTGAAGTTCCCCCTGCTCCTGGCCCAGGGTGTTGAAGGCATTGCCGTCGGTCTTTCTTCGAAAATCCTGCCCCATAATTTCAACGAATTGATTGAGGCCAGCATCGCCTACCTCAGGGATGAACCTTTCCAACTTTACCCCGATTTCCCCACAGGCGGTTCCATCGACGTAGGCAAATACAACGACGGCGAACGCGGCGGATCGGTCAAAGTCAGGGCCAAAATCAGCAAACTCGACAACAAAACCCTGGTCATCACCGAGATTCCCTACGGAAAGACGACGACCAGTGTCATCGAATCCATCCTCAAAGCCAACGACAAAGGCAAAATCAAAATCCGCAAGGTGGATGACAACACGGCCCAATGTGTTGAAATATTGGTCCATCTGGCCCCTGGCGTATCCTCCGATAAAACCATAGATGCCCTCTACGCGTTCAGCGACTGTGAAGTAAGCATCTCCCCCAATTGCTGTGTTATTTACGAAGACAAACCTGGCTTTCTCACGGTATCCGACCTGCTCCGTTTCTCTACCAAAAACACCCTGCTGTTGCTCAAACAGGAGTTGGAAATCCACAGGGACGAACTACTGGAAAGCCTGCTGTTCAACAGTCTGGAAAAAATCTTCATCGAAGAACGTATTTACAAGGACAAGGCCTTCGAAGACAGTAAGGACATGGATCAAGCCGTCAAACACATCGACAAACGGCTGGAGCCCTTCAAACCTTCTTTCATCCGCGAAATCACCAGAGAAGACATTCTTCGACTGATGGAAATCAAGATGGGGCGCATCCTGAAATTCAACACCGACAAAGCAGACGAACTGATTGCTGGGTTGAAGGCCCAAATTGAGGAAACCGACCAACACCTGGCCAACCTGGTAGCCTATACCATCGAATGGTTTGAGACCCTGCAGAAAAAATACGGCAAGAACTACCCCCGCCGTACCGAACTCCGCAATTTTGATACCATCGTCGCAGCCAAGGTGGTGGAAGCTAACGAAAAACTGTATATCAATCGGGAGGAAGGCTTCATCGGTACCAGCCTGAAAAAGGATGAATATGTCTGTCCCTGCTCCAACATAGACGACATCATCCTATTCTACAAAGACGGCAAGCTCAAGGTCGTCAAGGTAAGTGAGAAAATGTTCATCGGCAAAAACGTCCTTTTTGTCAACGTGTTCAAGAAGAACGACGCGCGCACCATCTACAACATGGTCTACCGTAACGGCAAGGACGGCGCCGCCTACATCAAACGCTTTGCCGTAAGTGGCATCACCAGAGACAAGGAATACGACCTCACACAGGGATTACCCGGCTCCAGGGTGATGTATTTCAGCGCCAATCCCAATGGGGAAGCTGAAGTCATCAGGGTTACCCTCAAACCAGGCCCCCGCATCAAGAAACTTCAGTTTGATAAAGACTTCAGTGAAATAGCCATCAAGGGGCGTCAGTCCATGGGCAACATCCTTTCGAAAAACGACATACACCGTATCTCCCTCAAACAAAAAGGCGGATCCACCCTGGGCGGACGTCAGGTTTGGTTTGATCACGACGTTCTCCGACTCAACTACGACGGTCGCGGGCAATACCTGGGCGAATTCCAAAGCGATGATGTCATACTGGTTATCACCAAAAACGGTCAATTCAGAACCACCAACTTCGATCTGAGCAACCACTACGAGGACAACATCCTGGTCATCGAGCAATTCAAGATCGATAAAGTCTGGACAGCCGCCCTTTACGATGCCGACCAACAAGGTTTCCCCTACCTCAAACGTTTCTCGCTGGAAGCCACAGCCAAGCCCTTGACCCTTCTTGGTGACAATCCGGAATCCAGCCTTATCCTGCTTACCGAAACCTACTACCCACGTATTCAGGTAACCTTCGGAGGCGGCGATGCCTTCAGGGAGCCGCTTGTGGTGGAAGCCGAAGAATTTATCAGCGTAAAGAGTTTCAAGGCCAAAGGCAAACGCCTCTCCACCTTCACGGTCGAAAGCATTGTGGAAATTGAACCGTTACGCTTCCCTGAAGAAGAGGCTGAAACCTCCACCGTCAAATCCGTGGAGGTCGAAGAAGAGGAAGATACAGAGCCCCCAATTAGCAAAACCGACATTGAAGACGAAATCCTCGGACAGATGAAGCTTTTTGATTAAAAGCCAAATGTCATGATCGTTTTATGCTTTACGCGTTTTTTTATATCTTTGCCCTCCCTTTCGCGTCTGTGGTGTAATTGGTAGCCACGCCAGACTTAGGATCTGGTGCCTAACAGCGTGCAGGTTCGAGTCCTGTCAGACGCACCCCGAACAAGCAGTCCCACTGTCTTGCTCTTTTTTTTTGACTTTCTTTACATTTCCCTCTGTTTTTTTCTACTTTTGTTGGAACCAAAATCATTTCCTATGAAACACTTACATCTGTTGAAGGGGTTACCCATGGTGGCAATCCTATTGCTCACCGCCTGTGAGCAGGAGCAAACAGCCTTAACCATTGATGCCATTGCCGGCAAAGCGACCATCAAGGGTAGAGTAATTTACAAAAGTGGTGAAACCCAAACCGGCAATTACGTCGGTGAAGTATGGAACCTGGCTACCGGTCAAACGGTCTATGCCTACCTGAGTAACGCAGATCTCACTGGCGACCCGGGCGCACCGGGCGAAACTGCCTACGAGGCTGTTGTGGATGCAAACGGTGACTACAACCTTGAAGTGCCAGCCACGGCTGCCGGAGTCGGTGTCCGATTGGAGTTTTCTTCGTTCGAAGGCTCTTACCAGCAAGCCGCAGGCATCAACACCACGACAGGCGCCTTGACATATAAGACGTTGAGTGGTTATTACCAAACAGGCTCCATGGTTTTGACCGTGAAAAACAGCCTGGAGTATATCAGAGACTGCAGTACCTATGTGTTCACTGCCAGACCAGTGCTGGAGGAAACCACCACGACAGATGAATACGTCAAGGTTTCAGGTCTGCTTACCTTTTCGGCCGAAAGCAGAAATGTCGATTCCACCATGGTGACGATCGTTAAACGCCCAGCGGTAGGACAAAAGATTTTGGTAGGTTTTGGTACTAGTTGGTATTCAGCCATGTCCTACGCCTTCACTGCCGGCGAAGACAACCTGGCTATTTTTGAGGTGTACCTCCCGATGACGAGCAATGATCTATCGACCAACCTAACCCTGAGACCAGTAAGTTTTGAAGGCACCTACCTGGACTACATCTGGGCAAGTGGAAAATACTCCACGTCCAAAACCCTGAAAGGCAAATACGAGTGGGATGGCTTCAACGGCACCCAATCAGTCATCCTTGAAAAAGGCTTTACCACCTATTTAGGTACAGCGCTCAACTATACCTTCCAGGCATATCCCGATTATGCCCAGTAACCCACGACTTATAAACAAATGCACATGAAACGCTATACAATGTTGTGGGTACTGGTCTGTCTATGCTTGCCAGGGTTGCAAGCTCAGGATGAGCCACTAGCGGCCTCATCGCCCACCAAGCCGGCCAAGCCGGTCACCATTTATACCCCGCAGGCCGGCGACATCGGTCTGTCCGTCGACTTGCTGGCTCCCATCATGACGTATGTGGGCAATATGTTCAATGACAACACGAACAACGTCTTCCCCACCACTTTCAGTGGTCCCAACTACAGTGGCAACGTTTCGGTGTCCGTCAGGTATTTTCTTTGGGACGACATGGCATTGCGCGCCGCTCTCAGCGTGAATAATGTCAGCGCCACCAACAAGGCCTACGTCACCGATGATGCCGCCAGGGCTGCCAATCCTCTCAGCATCGACCTGGTTACAGATAGCCGGACGGTGATCAACAACGATGCCTACCTAGCCCTGGGCATCGAACTCCGAAGAGGCTACAAACGTTTGCAAGGTTTCTATGGCGGTCAGTTGATTGGCGGTTTCCAAAGCCAGACCACCAAATACGCCTACGGTAACGCCATCACCAGTCTCAACCAGGCCCCCAGCCAAGCTTTTCCCTCCACACCCCTCAATAATGTGGGCGGCAATTCACGGCTGTTAACAACCAACACAGCCCTGGGCAGGGACTTCCTGATCGGTGTGGGAGGCTTTGTCGGTCTTGAGTATTTCATCCTACCCAAACTGGCTGTAGGTGGAGAAGTCAACCTCTCCCTCATGGCCATCTTCGGAGGTCAGGAATACGAGAAGAGTGAACGTTACAATGCTTCAAGTGCAAAAGTGGAAGAAAACACCAGGCTTGCCAGCCCGGGAAGCACTACCTGGGTGCTGAATACCCACCAGGTGGGCAACGGTATCTATCTGGCTCTTTATTTCTAAATTGCCCTTACAAAAAACGGCGCAATAAAACACCACGGGAGGTATATACGGAAGTATGCCTCCCGTTTTTTTGTGAAGCAACGGGAAGGAAAACCGTGTTATCACCTTTGCGCAACATCACTTTGCGGGTTGACATCTTGGTATGGCCGTCACGGACCAGGTAAAGTCCCTCATGAGGCGCACAAATGGTACACGCCACCTCACCACCCTCTGCGGACAAGGGTTCCACAGCAGTGGATTGATCATGCCACTCCTTTTCCAGCGAAGCCATGATGAAGGTCCCAATGGCCTTTCCCTCATTGACAGCCAGGCCCACATCCTTGCCACACAGGTAATAATTGACGGTTCCCGTACGGGAAGGATCTTTGGATGGACCAAGACCGGCCGAGGCACAACTTTGAATAATATCAATGGCACTTGACCCCTGTTTTTGTCTGATAAAAGTGGATAACAAACCGGCATAAGCCTTCTCTGCCACGGGCAAATAGGTTTCTCTGTCGAGCAAGCCCAACCTGACACCTTTATAAAAGGCATAGGTGAACATACAGGAACAAGAGGCTTCCAGGTAGTTAGACGTTGTTCCGATGTTATAACGCTTGCCACCCACCAAATCTCCCACACCATCAGCCTTCTTACTGGCATCATATTGCAATAGTTGGAACCAGGCACCCGAAACCGGATCCTGCCAACGCTTCAAGCCGACAGCAACTTGTTTATAATTGATTTCCAACTGGCTCCTATCCGGATGATCGACTGGCATCAGTTCCAAAACATCGGTTAAAGCAGCAAAATACCACCCCATACTACGGCCCCAGAATTCCGGGTTGCAGCCTTTGAAAGGAGCCGATTGGTTGGCCCAAAAAGCATTGGGATCTGTAGGTATGGCAGCCCAGGCATGATAATTAAGCTGTTTGTCCGGATCGTAGGTGTATTGATGCAGTATCTTAAACTGCAAAGCAATATCAGACCAGGCAGCCTGCTGGCCGTCCAGGCTGTCTTTGCCAAAGACCGATTGCCATTGGGCATACACGGCAGGTCCCATATACAAACCGTCCAGCCACATTTGAGAAGGATAGCTGGCCTTGTGGAAAAAGCCGCCGGCTCCAGGCAACCCTTCAGCAATACGACTGTGGTTGTACTTGAGGGTGTTTCGAATCAAGGTCGCCGCCGTCTTGTAGCGATTGGCATCGGCCAGATTTCCCTTGCGCAGTTCCTCCTGGTAAAGGGTGAAGAAAATCTTGCCAGCAGCCAGATCATCAATGTTACTGGCACCCAATGCCGAGCCACCAGTAGCCTTTAGTATCATGGAGCCATCAGCCAAGGTATTCTTATCGGCAAAGGCCTTTACAGCAGCATAATAGCCACCCTTCTCCGGGTACCTTTCCCAGGCCTTGAGTACAGCATTGGCTACCAAACCAGAAACATAATCCCAGCCGGTAGTGGCAAGGTCGGTTTTGTACGACTTGTTGCAGTAAAAATCGCCCAATCCATGCGACTCGACCATCTGCACAGAAAGGGGTTCAGTAGCGTATATAACACTAACAGAAACCATCATCAACGACAACAATACGGATTTCAATGCCTTCATAAATAGACTATTGGAAAACGATTCAACGTAGTATAAATAAAAACAAAACGCGCTTGTTCAAAAACAAAGATAAGGAAATTCAGCGATTATGGACGGCAGCCACAATAGCCCCTCAGGGCCCCAAATTGGCTATCCATGTCTGGCAGCGCCCTAGGGGTCTAATACCCCCCCTTTCTTATGAATTTTTCTTCATTTTTGTTAAAAAGTCCAACGTTTAGGTCAAAATTTACACACCGACATGTTGGTTAACTCATACATTTGCTCGATTGACACACGAAATAAGCCTGTGTATTTGGGATCACCAGTAAAAACCTGTGTTTGACTCATGCGTAGAGTAAGGATAGCCTGTAGAGGAAGAACTCAACATCGATGACTCCACGCAATTGCGCCCTAAAGGCTTTGATCTTGGCGTTCAGCGATTCAG
>JAAYBL010000205.1 GCA_012718945.1 Bacteroidales bacterium | reverse complement strand
CTATGAGAAATTGGAAAACAGGTCTGCCATTGATACTGGCAGGCCTGATGACTGTCATGAGCCTTCACGCCGAAAATGTGGTTGTGAAGGCTTTTCCCACAGCCCAGGGGTATGGGCGTTTTGCCACTGGTGGCAGGGGCGGGGTTGTGGTTCGGGTGACCAACCTGCTCGATTATAATCCTGCAACCGAGAGTCCCATTCCCGGGAGTTTCCGTTGGGCGTTCACTCAAGGCAGGGATTCAACCAAAAACAGGTTTGGGGTGTGGACTTATTTTTACAAACCCATGACGGTTGTCTTTTGTGTGGGTGGTGTCATCGAATTGAAGACCGATTTTTCTTCAAACCGAGGTAATGTGACCATAGCCGGACAAACGGCGTTGGGAGAAGGGGTCTGCTTTAAAGGGTACACCCTGAAGTTTGGAGGGTATGACAACTACATCATACGATTCCTTAAGTCAAGATCTGGCGATGTGTCGGGAACCGAGACCTCGGCCGCTCGGCTGGAAAACGGCGATAATTACATTTTTGACCATTGTACATTCAGCTGGGGTATCGAGGAAACCACCCATTTTTCCAGTGGTCAAAACTTTACGATCCAATGGTGCCTACTCAGCGAATCGCTCTACAACTCCATCCATAAAAAGGGGGAACGTGGGTATGCGGCCCAATGGGGTGGTCAATACTCTACCTATCACCACAACCTGTTGGCTCATCACAACAGCCGATCTCCCCGCATCAATGGAGCCAATAAAAACGACGTCTATGCCTTGGTTGATTACCGAAACAATGTCAATTACAACTGGGGTAGTGCAGGTGCTTGTTACGGGGGCGAGTGGGAAAGCACAGCTGCCGGGTATTCGCACGTCAATTTTGTAAATAACTATTACAAACCAGGACCTGCCACCGCGAGTTCGTTGTATTTTGCGGCGCCCTCTTACAATCGGTCCGGAGTGACCCCTCAGGGCTATGCCAAATGGTATTTCACGGGAAATGTCATGGAAGGCAAACCAACCTACTTTGCGGACAATTGGCTGGGCGTCAATACCTCTGGTGTTGGTGGCAAAAGCAATATCTACGCCGGAACTGAATTTTTCGTGACAGATGGGGTGTTGGAAGATCACGCCGCCTATACCGAAACAGCAGAAGCAGCCTATGCGGCCGTGTTGGCTGGTGTGGGTGCTACCTACCCCAAACGGGACGCCATTGATGCCCGTGTGATTGGTGAGGTGGCCGGAACTATTCCTGTAACCCGAGCCACGTATACAGCCAATGATGTGACCACGCCAGTCAAAGGGACGTCAGCCGGTATCATTGATACCCCCTGGAACCTCAAGCCTGCTGATGCTGGCAATGATTGGGATCCCTGGGCCTCTTATTATCCCACAGTAGAAGCCTCTCAAGCGCCCATCGATAACGATTTGGATGGCCTACCCGATGCCTGGGAACAAGCCAATGGCTTGAATCCAAGTGATGGCTCAGACTATAATCGGCTAACGGAAAGTGGCTACACCGTACTTGAAGTGTATCTGAATGGCCTTGTCGGGGAAACCATCCCCTTGGTGCTGAAGCAAAATTCGGTTTTCCTAGTGCCTGAACTACGGCTTTACCCGCTGCCGGCAACCGACAAACTGAACATTGTTGCCAACACACCTATCACTTCCTATGCGGTGTATGACGTTTCTGGCAAACGCCTGATGGCAGGCCTGTTCAACGATAAACCTGTTGTTGATGTGGCTGCTTTGAGTGAAGGAATCTACTTGTTGTCGCTTACAACGAGTTCCAACCAAACGTTATGGACTAAATTTGTCAAATAATGAGCCCGAACAAACGCTTTTCTGGTGTCGTTGTACCCATGATTACTCCCTTGCTGGAAGACGGCAGTCCCGATACGACAGCCGTAGGTGGTTTGATGCGCCTGTTTCATACACATGGCTTGCATCCCCTGGTGCTGGGTACCACGGGTGAATCATCTTCGTTTTCCAAAAAAGCCAGTTATGAGATAATGTCGGCGGCCGCCATGGCCAAAGGCGTGGGACAATGCCTGTACGCTGGGTTGGTTGGGACTGTGGTGCGCAACTTGATTAAAAAGGGCAACACCTACCTTGATATGGGGGCCGATGCCGTAGTGGCCACCTTGCCGCCTTACTACCCGTTGACGCCGGAGCAAATGATTTACTATTTTCTCATCATGGCTGACAGCCTCAGAGGCCCCCTTTTGGTGTACAACATCAAAGCGACCACAGGCATGTCCCTGCCCCTGGAAGTAATAGAGACGTTGAGCCAGCATCCCAACATCATGGGTATCAAAGATTCGGAACGTGATGAGACTCGTATGATGACCTTGATCGATCGGTACAAGGATAGGCCTGATTTCGCCTATTTTTGCGGTTGGGGAGCCAAAGGGACAGAAAGCCTGCTCCTGGGCGCCGATGGTATCGTGCCCAGTACGGGCAACCTGGTGCCGGCCTTGTATGAACGGCTTTACGCAGCGGCGCTGGCTGGTCAGGTAGACGAAGCTAACCGGCTTCAGGCCTTGACCGATCAGGTGGCTTCCGTGTACCAGGGTGGATTGACCCTTGGGGAATCATTGGCAGCACTCAAGTGTCTGATGCACGCCCAAGGGCGTTGTGGTACCGCGATGAAGCCTCCATTGACCCTCTTGGATACAGATAAATCAACCCGTATTCTGGATGCGTATGCAGCCCTGTTGGCCAGCCATCCCGAAATAGCCTGATACGTCTTTTACCAGCCACCTTTTAACCATGAACACAAGCAATTTCAACTGGATTGATGGATCCATCGTATTGGTCAGCTTACTGGCCACCATCGGTGTCGGCGTCTTTTTTGCCCACCGTCAGCGCAGCTCTGACCATTATTTTTCCGGGGGAAAGAACATTCCAGCCTGGGCCATTGGTATTTCCATCTTTGCCACCCTCATCAGCAGTGTGACGTTTTTAGCGTATCCGGCGGCTGCCTACAAGGGCAATTGGATACTCCTGGTTCAAGGTTTGATGGTGCCTGTGGTGTTGATTGGCTTGATTTGGTTTATTGTACCCTTGTTTCGCAAGGCCATCCGCTTAAGCACGTATGAGTACTTTGAACGGCGGTTTGGCTTTTTTGCGCGCTTGTACAGTTCCCTGGCATTCACGTTGACGCATTTCTCCAAGATGGGTACGGTGTTGTATCTGGTCTGTTTGGTATCGAATACCTTCTTGGGGGTGCCTGTGCCCCTGCTAATCCTGGTGCTGGGTAGTTGTATCATCCTGTTAACCCTTCTTGGGGGAATTGAAGCAGTGATATGGATGGATGTGGTGCAGGGTTTCTTATTGATCGTAGGCGGCCTCGTTTGTCTGGGTATTTTGTTGCTTAGGCCCGAAGGCGGCCCTGGCTTTGTGTTGGAGCAGGCTGTGTTGATGAAAAAGATTGATGTGGGACCCTACCACTTCAGCTTGACCGAACTGACCTTCTGGGTGATGGCCATCAACGGCGTTTTTTACGCCCTGCAAAAGTATGGCACCGATCAGACCATTGTGCAGCGTTACCTGGTTGCCAAGAGCGACAAGGATGCCAAGAAAGCAGCCTACATCGGGGTATTTACGAGTGTGCCGGTGTGGGCCCTCTTTATGCTGATCGGATCCCTCTTGTTTGTGTTTTACGCCAGCGGTACAGCCGTGTTGCCCGAAGGCATCAAAGCCGATGCGGTGTTTCCCTATTTCATCAGTACGCAGCTACCGGTGGGTGTCGTCGGCTTGGTGTTGGCCGCCATTATGGCCGCTGCCATCTCCAGTCTGGATTCCGACATGAATTGCCTGTCGGCCATCCTGGTTGAAGACTACTATCAACGGTTTAAGCCGAATTGTACGGACAAACAGCGACTGAACGCAGGTCGCTGGGGCGTGCTGGTCACCGGTTTGGCCGCCATGCTGGTGGCTTACCTCTACGCCTTGTGGGAAGGAGAGGGGGTACTGGGTGTCGTCTTTGAACTGTACGCCATTTTCTCGGCCGGCATCGTGGGTATTTTCCTGTTGGGTTTATTCTCCCGCAGGGCCAACAAACAAGGACTGTACATCGGGATTGCCGCTTGTGTGGCCTTTACGGCCTATGCCTTGTTGACCTCAACCCCCCTAACTTTGAAGGGCGAGGAGCGGCTGTTGCTTGACCTGGGTGCCTGGAATTTCAACCAGCATCCTTACATGCTAGGTGTATACAGCCACTTGATCGTGTTAGTGGTGGGTTACGTGGCAAGTTTGTTTTTCAAAACCCCCAAGGCCGACAAAGCGTTAACCATTTTCGGATTTATTTCTTCTTCTTCCAAATAAAACATGAAGCCTATTACCCTGTTACAGCCGAGTCGAGTGGTGTTTGGTGCCCATCAATGGGACAACCTGAGTGATGATCCCTTGTTGAGTCAAGCCGACAGCCTTCTTTTTGTCGTGGCCCAACCGTTAAGGGACTTGATGAATCCGCTTGTGGACCGCCTGACGGCTGCTGGTCATGCCGTCAAGGTGTTGATCTACGATCATCCTGGAGAGCCCACGGTGTCGTATTTTCAGGGACTGTTGGCAGAAACCACGGCGTTTAATCCCGGTGCTGTGGTCGGTGTAGGAGGGGGGAGCGTTTTGGATGTGGCGAAATTATTGGCCGCATTGGATCCAACCCGCCAACCACTGGAAACGGTGTTTGGGAAAGATTTGCTGGTGACCAGGCAGCGTAGCCTGATTTGTGTACCGACTACTGCGGGTACGGGCAGTGAGGTTTCGCCCAATGCCATCTTGTTGGATGAGGCCTCTGAAGAAAAACGGGGCGTGATCAGTCACTATCTGGTGCCCGATGTTTGTTACATTGATCCTGAACTGACTGTAAGCTTGCCACCCCGCCTGACGGCTGAAACGGGCATGGACGCCCTCTGCCATTGCGTCGAAGCGTTGACCAATGTGAACGCCCATCCCCTGGTTGACGCTTATGCGTTGGAGGGCCTCCGTTTAATCATGGGCAACCTGGAAACGGCCTGTCAGGATGGCCGGAACCTGGATGCCCGCTCTGCCATGGCGCTGGGGGCTTATTATGGTGGCCTATGCCTAGGCCCGGTGAATACAACGGCTGTGCATGCCTTGTCGTACGGCTTGTCCGGCACCTTCCATGTCCCCCACGGCCTGGCCAATGCCATCCTGTTGCCAGCCGTATTACGCTTCAACCTGCCGCTGGCGGCTGAGAAATTGGCTCTCCTGGCCAATACACTGGGTTTGAAGCCGAAGACACCTGTGGGAGATGGCGCTGAAATGACAACCCATGAAGTGGCGTTGGCCGAAGCTGCCATCGCAGCCATCGAACGGCTTTCCCTGGTCTGTGGCATCCCTCAGCGTTTGTCCGAATTGGGCATTGAGGAAAAAGATATCCCTCGTCTGGTAGACAGTGCGTTGACTGTCAAACGTTTGTTGGTCAATAATGTAAGAGAGGTCACCGGCGAGGCAGCCTTGGCGCTGTATAAAACGCTGCTTTAGTGTATATTTGTGGAAAACACCTACTGTGGAAACGAACGTCAAACCAGTAATAGGCATCAGTATGGGCGATCCTGCCGGGATTGGTCCGGAAATCTGTGCCAAAGCCTTGTCACAAATCGTCCTTTACGATCGTTGTCGTCCCCTGGTTGTGGGCGATGCTGCGGTGATGCGTGAGGCCATCAGGCAACTTGAACTGCCCTTACGGGTGGCAACCATTAAGCAAGTATCGGAAGCGACCTTCCAACCCGGTGTCATTGATGTGCTGGACTTGGGATTGGTTGACATGGCTGTCCTTCAACCTGGTCACGTTTCCGCTATGGCCGGTCATGCCGCTTTTGAGGCAGTCCGTACTGTCATTCAATTGGCCATGGCCGGTGAACTCGATGCGACCGTCACAGCCCCTATCAACAAGGAAGCCATTCATCAGGCCGGACATCTTTTTTCCGGTCACACGGAAATCTACGCTCATTATACAGGTACGGATACCTACGCCATGTTGCTGGCCGATGAGGCATTGCGTGTGATTCATGTGTCTACTCACGTTTCGTTGCGCAAAGCCTGTGACCTGTGTAAGACCGATCGTATTCTTGCTGTGATCCGACTGCTGGACGATGCTTGCCGTCAATTTGGACTGGCTCATCCCCGATTGGCTGTCGCTGGCTTGAATCCCCATGCCGGAGAGAATGGGCTGTTTGGCGACGAAGAAACGGAAGAAATCATACCGGCCATTGAAATGGCCAGACGAGAAGGCTTTACCGTCGATGGTCCCCTGCCTCCGGACACACTGTTTGTCAAAGCCGTTCAGGGTAAGTATGATGGATGCGTGGCTATGTACCACGATCAAGGACACATCCCTTTCAAACTTGAAGGATTCAAGTGGGACAACGAAAAACAAACCATGGCCAGTGTCAAAGGCGTGAACATTACCTTGGGGCTGCCCATTATCCGCACGTCTGTTGATCATGGCACAGCCTTTGAAATTGCCGGAAAAGGCCTGGCGTCTCCAGATGCCTTGTTAATTGCGCTAGACTACGCCATCCTAATGGCACAACACCGACGCATATGATAGTACTCTTGGCAGATGATTTGACAGGTGCCGCCGAAGTGGCCGGTGTTTGTTTGCGATTTGGCCTCAAAACGGCTTTTGGCATCAATGAAGTGCCTGATGTGGTGACGAATACACTGTCCACCGCCGGGCGCGAAGGGGGTATGTCTGCGTATGATGCATGTGTCGTCGCAACTGATAGCCGCTCATTGGACGCTGATGAGGCAGCCCGGTTGCACCGCAATCTGGCTGTAGCTGTCAAGGAATTGAAACCCTCCTTTGTGTTTAAAAAAACAGACTCGGTACTTAGGGGGCACGTCATCGATGAACTGATGGTGTTGACCGAAGTGTTTATTACCGGTAAGGTTTTACTGCAACCGGCCAATCCATCCCTGGGACGGTGCATCAAAAGCGGGCGTTACGAAATCAATGGCCGTCCCTTGCACGAAACATCCTTTGCCGAGGACCCCGACTACCCAGCATCGACAGACTCCATTGCCCAACTGCTGGAAGAACGCCGTCAACTGACGACCAATTTACCTGTGCGGATAGGTGCGGTGACCGTAGAAAAGCCGGGTATTCATGTGCCCGATTGTACAACAGTGGAAGCATTGAAAACAGGCCTGGTGCCTGGCTGTCCAGGGTGTTTGCTCGCCGGGAGCGCCGCCTTCCTGAGTGCCTGCCTTGAGGTTTGTTTGGGAATGCACGTACAGCAAGTTGTATTCAAGCAGGATCCCATGAAGGGACGTTACCTGCTGGTTTGTGGTAGCCGTCACACGCAAAGCCGCGCTTTTGTGGAAACCGCCAAACGCAAGGGAACGGCTGTGGTTGAATTTCCCGACGATTTTTTACAGGAAGCCATCAACACCGAAGCGTTGGCCGATTGGGCCGACAGTCTGGTTGAATTTTGGAACCGTACCGGCCAAATGATCATCACCCTCTCGGAAAAGCCAGTAACCTTTTCCAACAGCGGCGGTGTGCTGACCCGTCGCGTGGCTGCCGTGCTGGGCCGTCTATTGGAACAATGTCGGGTCGATGAACTGATTCTGGTCGGTGGCGCCACAGCCTGGGCTATCCTAAGCTATCAACACTGGCATTTGATGACGCCAGTTGAAGAGTTGGCCCCTGGTGTGGTCAGGCTTCACATTGATAACAGTCCGCTTTACCTCACGTTAAAACCCGGTAGTTACTTATGGCCGGATGATTTGGATACTTGATATGAAACGAACACTTTTCACGCTCCTGCTAACGGCCTGCGTCCTCTCATTGGAGGCCGCCACCATCAATTTGCTCGAAGCTGGTGGTAAAAATGATGGCGTTACCCTCAATACCACTGCCATCAATGACGCCATCGAACAGCTTTGCACCCAGGGTGGTGGCACCTTGTATATCCCGGCAGGTACCTACCTGACAGGCCCCATTACCTTGAAAAGCCATTTGACACTTCACCTGGAAGCCGGTGCCGTGTTACGTTTTACCGACGATTTTGATGCCTACCTGCCGTACGTGGAAATGCGTTACGAGGGGGTGGTCATGCGTAGTTTTCAACCCTTGTTGTATGCTTATGAGGCAGAACACATCACCATTAAGGGAGAAGGTACCCTGGATGGCAATGGTAAAGCCTGGTGGTTCGCCGCCTGGGGATTCGACACCGGTACGGAAAAAAAACGAGACCTGAGCCGTTACCAGACCCTTTGGAATCAGGCCAACGCCGATCTGACGATAGAAGATAATTCCGATTGGAAAGGCACGCTGGCCAGGCGCTTTTTCAGGCCTCCTTTTTTTCAGGCCTACAAAAGCAAGCATATCCGCATTGAAGGCGTGACCTTTGTGAACTCACCCTTTTGGACCATCAACCCCGAATTCTGCGACAACGTGACGGTGAGCGGCATCACCATCAACAACCCGCCTTCCCCCAACACCGATGGCGTCAATCCCAGTTCCTGCAGCAATGTGCACATCAGCGACTGCCACATCAGTGTGGGTGATGATTGTGTGACCATCAAGTCGGGCCGTGACGCTCAGGGCAGACGCTACGCCACCCCTTGCCAAAATATCACCATCACCAACTGTACCATGCTTTCGGGACATGGTGGCGTGGTTATCGGCAGCGAAACATCAGGTGGAGTCAAGGGCGTGGTTATATCCAATTGCCTGTTTGATGGCACGGACAGGGGTATCCGCATCAAATCGACCCGGGGTAGGGGTGGTGTGGTTGAAGACATCCGCGTAAGCAACATTGTGATGCGAAACATTGGTAAGGAAGCCATTACCATCAACCAGTATTATTCCAAGGTGCCTGAAGAACCTGTATCGGAGCGGACGCCCATCTGCCGTAACATCCACATCAGCGGCCTGACCGGGGTGAATGTGCAAACGGCAGGCACCCTGCTAGGACTTCCTGAAATGCCGCTGAATGGCATTACGCTCAGGGATATCGACATCCAGGCCAAGCAAGGCTTGCAGGTCTCTGATGCCACCAATCTGGCGTTAAGCGACGTCATCCTGACCACAACTACCGGCCCATCCATCTCTTTGCTGCGTGTCAATGAGGCCGATGCAAGCAGTCTGAAGGAACGCCTGCCCAAGCCGAACGCTCCGCTGCTCAAGGTTGAGGCGTGTGAAAACCTGTACGTGACAGGCTGCAACCCGCTGCCAGGTAGTGCGGCCTTTTTGGAACTGACAGGCAACGCCAACCGTAGTCTAGTGCTGCAAAATAATCAGTTGACCCGATTGAAGCAGGTTGTAATCCCTGCCAAGGCATGGTCTGACGCTGTTTTGAAGGTCGTGGGGCAGGAATCCGCTCAAAAGAAGACGGCCTCCAGCCACGTGTTGCCCTCCCCACCGAGTGGATTGCCCTATCCAGCCTCCGCTTATGCCTCCACGGAACTTAAGGTGGTGCTTGATCAGCTTGCCAGTCGATTTGGCGTACGGTTGAAGGTCCCTGACAACCTGGTGGCCGGCAAGTCCTTTACCTACGCACCCTGGCGCATTGTGCCCTGGAGCGTGGAGGAAAGTTTGACACAGGTATTGGCTCCCTTCGACTTAAAGTGGGTCAAGGAATTCGAAGGTGTCTACAAAATCAAGGAATACGAGTACGCCAGACGGACACCAGCCTATGGACAGGCGTTTCTGACCTATTTGAGCGGCCTTTATGCCGATCAGGCTACCTGGGAGGCTCGTAAGGATAGCCTCAAGGAAGGATTCAAGCAGGCATTGGGTCTTTCTCCCATGCCACAACCCACAGGCAAGCCCGCTATCGTGGTCAACAAACGCATATACAAGCAGTACAGTGTGGAAAACGTCGCGCTGGAGGTCTTGCCGGGCGTTTTTACCATGGGCAATGTCTACAAGCCGCTGAAGCCCAAACGTTGCCCCGTCATCATCAATCCCATCGGGCATTTTCCCGATGATCATTACTACCCGGACATCCAACGCCGCTGTGCCATGCAGGCCAGCATGGGCGCCATTGTCGTGTCGTACAATCTATTCGGTTGGGGTGAATCCATGTTGCAGTTTGACTACGCCTGGCACCGCACCGATATGGCACAGACTATTCAGACCCTGAATGCCATCCGCTGGATCGACTACCTGACGGCCTTGCCTGAAGCTGATCCCAGTCGCGTCGGCATCACTGGTGCCTCCGGTGGGGGCAGCCAGAGCATGATGGTCACCGCCATCGATGACCGTATCACCTGCTGCGTACCCGTTGTGATGACGTCTTCCTGGTTTGTGGGTGGCTGTCCCTGCGAAAGTGGTCGCCCTGTCCATCTGTGCGGCGGCGGTACCAACAACGCTGAAGTCGCCGCCATGTGCGCTCCCAGGCCCCTGCTCATTGTTTCCGACGGCAAGGACTGGACCAGCGAGGTGCCTTGGCTGGAGTATCCCTTCATTCAACGCATATACGGCTTTTACAACAGCCTGGGTAAGGTTGAAAACGCTCATTTTGCCGAGGAAGGCCATGATTACGGCCCCTCGAAACGCCAGGTTGCCTACCGCTTTCTGGCCAAACACCTGGCGCTCGATTCGACCAAGGTACAACGACCCGATGGCACCTACGACGAAAGCGCTGTGGTTATTGAACCCAAGGAAGCCATGTATGTCTTTGGTCCCAAAGGTGAACGCTTCCCAGCCCATGCCGTCAAGGATCTGGCCACTTTGGAAAAGGTGCTGGAAGCGGCCAAGCAACACAACTAATCAACGACTCATCTCAATAACCTATCTAGCATGACCCCACTCACGAAACATTCACTGATCTTAGTCTGCCTCTTTGCCTTCGTTACCCCGTTTAATCCGTTAGTCCAGGCCAACGACCTGACACTGTGGTATGATAAGCCGGCCGCCAACTGGAACGCAGCCCTACCCATAGGCAACGGCCATCTGGGTGCCATGGTGTTTGCAGGGCCGGTGACCGACCGTATCCAACTGAATGAAGAGACTGTATGGGCCGGATCACCCAACAACAACGCCAGCCCTTTTGCCCTGGAAGCCCTGCCCGAAGTCAGGCGTCTGGTATTCGAAGGCAAACACAAGGAAGCGCAGGATTTGGCCACGGCCAAGATCATGTCGCAGACCAACTACGGCATGCCCTATCAATCGATGGGCGACCTCTACCTGAACTTTCCCACCCACGCCAAATACCGGAACTATAAACGCAGCCTGGACATCAGTACGGCCGTTTCCAGTATGCAGTATGACGTGGCCGGTGTGACCTACAAGCGCGAATACCTGGCCTCTTACACCGACTCTGTCATCATCATCCGACTCACTGCCAGTAAACCGGCTGCGCTTTCCTTGAACGTCAACCTGACCACGCCACACCAGAAATACGAAATCAAGGATGGGCAAAACAAACTCATCCTCTCCGGGGTAACCGAAACACACGAACGTCAAAGCGGCAAGGTGCGTTTCAGCACGCAGGTCAAAGCGTTGGTGACGGGTGGCAAACTCATGCTTCAGGATGGTGTCTACGCCATTCGTAAGGCCGACGAGGTGGTTCTTTACATTGCCATGGCAACCAATTTTACCGATTACAAGACCCTTGTCGAGGACGAATACTCCAAAGCCGACCGCCTGCTTACAAAGGCCTATGGCAAGGATTACGCCGTGATGAAAGCCAGGCACACGGCCTTCTATCAGCAGTATTTCAACCGTGTCAGCCTTGATCTTGGACGTACTGCCCAAGCCGACAAACCCACCGATCGCCGTGTGAAAGAATTCTCCACGACCTTCGATCCGGCGTTGGCCTCTCTATACTTTCAATTCGGCCGCTACCTGCTTATCAGTTGCTCCCTGCCAGGTGGGCAGCCAGCTACTCTTCAGGGCATTTGGAACGAACAAATATTGCCATCCTGGGATAGCAAATACACGGTCAATATCAACACCGAAATGAATTACTGGCCTTCAGAGAGTTGCAACCTGACTGAACTCAACGAACCCCTGTTCAGAATGATCAGGGAAGTGTCAGAGACCGGCACTGAGTCGGCCCGTGTCATGTACGGGGCCAGGGGCTGGGTGCTCCATCACAACACCGATATCTGGCGTGTGACGGGTGGCATTGACAGGGCTCAGTCCGGCATGTGGCCCATGGGAGGCGTCTGGCTGAGCAAGCACCTGTGGGACCATTACCTGTACACGGGCGACAAAGCTTTTCTGGCCCAGTATTTCCCCATTCTGCAAAATGCTGCCCGCTTCCTGGTCGATTATTTGGTCAGAGAGCCTGAAAACGGTTGGTTGGTAGTTTGCCCTAGCAACTCCCCTGAAAACAGTCCGGCTGGCAAAGGGGCCTCCACCGTGGCTGGCTGTACCATGGATAACCTCCTGACCTGGGACCTCTTCCACAGCGTGATCAAGGCCACCGACATTCTCCTGGCCGACCAGAAGCAACGCCGTCATCCCGATAGGCTCTTTGCTGATACCCTCAAAACGTTGCTGCCCCAGCTGCCTCCCTTGCAGATTGGTCAATATGGCCAGTTGCAGGAATGGATGCACGATTGGGATAATCCCGAGGACAAGCACCGTCATGTTTCCCATTTGTACGGCCTGCATCCCAGCAACCTTTTGTCGCCCTATCGCTCCCCTGAACTGGTCGCTGCCGCCAAAACTACCCTGGCTCACCGGGGTGATCCCTCTACCGGCTGGTCCATGGCCTGGAAAATCAACCTCTGGGCCAGGCTGCTCGATGGGGACCACGCCTACAAACTCTTGACGGATCAGCTCAGCTTGGTGACCAACGAGGCCAAGAAAGGCGGCACCTACAGCAACCTGTTTGATGCCCATCCGCCCTTCCAGATAGACGGGAACTTCGGTTGCACTGCAGGTATTGCCGAAATGCTGCTCCAAAGCCACGATGGTGCCATTCATTTGTTGCCGGCCCTGCCCTCCGTATGGACGAAAGGTCAGGTGAAAGGCCTGAAGGCCAGGGGAGGGTTTGAGCTCTCTTTTGAGTGGGCGGACGGTCAACTGAAAACCCTGACCATCCTGTCGACCCAGGGTGGAAACTGTCGCCTTCGCAGCCTTACGCCTCTCTCGGGCAAGGGGCTGAAGCCGGCCAAAGGGCCCAATAAAAACCCGTTCTTCGAAACGGTGCCAACACCCCCTCATCGTGTGTCCGACAAGGCAACGGTAACCCCGGTTACGCCACCAAAAACGTTGGAATATGATTTTCAAACCGAAGTTGGTATGGTATATAACATACATTCAGCCAAATAATTAAAAGGTATGATATTAATTAAAGCTTTAAGTAAGAGGCGTTCAAGTAATACATTAACTGCCGTGCTGCTTGGCTGCCTGCTCGCAACCTTGTTTACCAGTCAGGATGTGTCAGCTCAGGCCCGCTTTCCCTGGGATAACGGGAAGCTCACCATCAGCGCCAACCACCGGTACCTTGTACACGAAAACGGCACCCCTTTCTTTTGGCTGGGTGATACCGGCTGGCTGACAGCCTCCCGCCTGACCAGGGACAATATGACTTACTACTTCAAGGCTTGTAAGGATAACGGCTTCAATGTCGTTCAAGTTTCCGTGCTTCATGAGATCCCCTTTTACAACGTGTACGGCCAACCAGCTTTGCCCTATGGCTTTGATTTTAGCCGGGTGGATTACCCCGGGCGTTACGGCTATTGGGATCATGTGGACTACATGATAGACGCCGCGGCCAAACAGGGCCTCTACATTGGGCTGGTCTGTGTCTGGGGTGGCCCCGTCAACGCAGGACGAATGACGGTGGCAGATGCCAAGGCTTACGGACAGTTCCTGGCCAACCGTTACAAAAACAAACCAAACATCATCTGGCTCATTGGTGGAGACACCAAGGGCGATGTCAAACAGGACGTCTGGCTGACCCTGGCCAAGACCATCCGTGGCATCGACAAAGGTCACCTGATGACCTATCATCCCAGAGGACGCACCAGCTCAGCCGATTGGTTTCACAAGGAAGACTGGTTGGATTTCAATATGTTCCAGTCCGGACATCGCCGATACGGTCAGCGCATGGGCGACGGCGAATACCCCATTGAGGAAAACACGGAGGAAGATAACTGGCGCTTTGTGGAAAGAGCGTATGCCCTAACGCCGGCCAAACCCGTTCTCGACGGTGAGCCCAGCTATGAAGCCATTCCCCATGGCTTGCACGATGGGAACGAACGCTACTGGCAAGCCGAGGATGTGCGCCGTTACGCCTATTGGTCGGTTTTTGCCGGCTCTTTCGGCCATACCTACGGCCACAACGCCATCATGCAAATGCTGACGCCTGGGGTTATTCCTTCCTTTGGGGCCAACAAGTACTGGTATGAAGCCCTCAACGATCCCGGTTACCAGCAGATGAAATACCTCAAGGCTTTGATGACAGCCTTGCCCTTCACAGAAGGTCAGCCAGACCAGTCATTGATCGTGGGTGACCCAGGTTATCAGCACGATCGTCTGATTGCCACTAGGGGCACCGATTACGCCCTGGTGTACACCTATACCGGCAAACAGATGTCCATCGATTTAACCCGTATCAGCGGAGCTTCCAAGCGGGTCTGGTGGTACGATCCTGTGAACGGCTCCTTGAGCTACCTGGGTGAAGTCAGCAATGGCACCCACACATTTAGGCCTGAGGGCGGCTACAGAGGAGGCAATGACAAGGTACTGGTTGTGCTCGACGCCTCTGCCACCTACCTCGATCCAACGACACCTGCCTTACCGAAACCATAACCTTCCATCCGATAACACCACCCATCATGACCTATTCCAACCATTATGCGTCCCTGCGTACAACAGCCATTCTGCCGCTTCTTGCCCTTTTGCTGGCAGGAACCGGTCTTTTGACAGGTTGCCAGTCGAACGAGCCTGATGATAGCTTCTGGGTATCCCGTTTGCGGGTAGAGTCCCGCCTTGAACCCGTGGTGACCGACCTGACACAGCCACGTTTCAGTTGGGAAATCCGTTCTGACGAAAGGGACATCAATCAAACCTACTATCAACTTCTGGTAGCATCCAACCAAGACGTTATCGAGGCTGATTCGGCCGATGTCTGGGATTCGGGCCGTATCAAATCGGATGTTTCCATCCAATTACCGTACGAAGGTCCTGCCCTGAAAAGCCGCACCACCTACTACTGGAAGGTCAAGGTTTGGTGCAAAGGCAAAGGGTTCTCTGTCAGTCCCTATATGTCCTGGCACACTGGTCTTATGCAGGATACGGACTGGAAAGCCGAATGGATTGGGCTTGACAGCGTGTTTGCCTGGGAGGATACCAGTAAGTTTTCCCGCCTCTCGGCTCGGTATCTGCGCCGTACTGTTGAGTTGCCCGAACCACCTGAACATGCCAGGTTGTACATGGTTGGGCTAGGACTTTATCAGCTTTATGTGAACGGCCTGAGGGTAGGGGGGCATGTGGTCGCGCCAGCCCCAACCGATTTTACCCAGGAAGTCAAGTATACCACTTTTGAACTGGCACCTTACCTGAAACAAGGCACCAACGTGATTGGTGTCGTGCTGGGCAATGGTCGGTTTTTCAATATGAGGCAGCATCACAAACCCTGGAAAGTCAGGACATTCGGTTTCCCGAAACTGCTTTTCCAAATGGAGCTGGGTTACGAAGATGGTTCATCGGATTATATATTGAGCGATACCAGTTGGCGGGTAACAGCCGATGGCCCTATCCGCAGCAACAACGAATTTGATGGTGAAGAGTATGATGCCACCAAGGAATTGACAGGTTGGCTGGCACCCGATTACGATGATTCGGCGTGGTTGCCTGTCCAGGTGACCAGCGATCCTGGCGCCAATCGCCGCTACTTTGCCGACAGTTTGCCTCAGAAAAATGAACCTAAAACCCCTCACGGGGATTTGACCTTGAAACAAGCCAGACGCAAAGCACAGCTCAACGAAGACATGAAGGTGGTGCTGAGCCGTCGCCCTGTAGCCTTCCTTAACAAAAGGCCAGGCGCCTTTATTCTCGATATGGGGCAGAACATGGCCGGCTGGTTGCGCATCCAGGTCAATGGCGAGAAGGGGCGCACCGTCACCCTGCGTTTTGCCGAAAGCCTAAATCCGGACAGCACCCTTTACATGGACAACCTCAGGGAAGCGAAGGTCACCGACACCTACACCCTGAAAGGAGTGGGAGAAGAACTTTGGGAACCAGCATTCGTGTACCATGGTTTCAGGTATGTTGAAGTCCTCAACTGGCCTGGTGAACCTCACATTTACCAGTTTTTGGGCCAGGTAGTGAGTGACGGATTTAATACAACGGGATCTTTCTCCTCCTCCAACAAACTGCTTGACCAACTCTACAGCAATGCCTGGTGGAGTGTGCTTGGCAATTACAAAGGCATGCCGGTGGATTGTCCTCAACGCGACGAACGTCAACCTTGGTTGGGAGACCGTATAGCCGGTAGTTGGGGTGAAAGCTATTTGTTTGACAATCAACGATTGTACGCCAAATGGTTGGACGATATCCAGCAAGCCATGAGTCAGGAAGGGCAGATTTCCGATGTGTCCCCCAATTACTACAACTACTACACCGACAACGTGACCTGGCCGGCTACCTACTTTTTGGTGGCCCAGATGCTCTACCGTCAGTACGGTGATGTCTACGCCGTGCGCAAGCACTATCCATCCATGAAGAAGTGGATGCAGTACATGGAAAGTAAGTACCTCAAGGACGGGCTTATGACCAGGGACAAATACGGAGACTGGTGTATGCCACCCGAATCCCCTGAACTCATCCACGCCAAAGATCCGGCCAGATTGACCGATGGCACACTGATAGCGACCGCCTACTACATCAAATTGCTGCAGGTTATGCAGGAGTTTGCTACGTTGTTGGGCAACAATGCCGATAAGACAGCTTTCGCAGCGCTGGCTGAAAAAATGACGGGAGCCTTTCAGTCAAGGTTCTATGACAAGGAAGCCAAGCAATATGGCAACAATACGGTGACAGCCAACTTGTTGCCCCTGGCATTCAACCTGGTGCCCGAAGCCGACAAGCAGGCCGTGTTTGATGCCATCTGTCGGGTCATCGAAGTGGACAACAAGGGACACATCGCCTCTGGTGTGGTGGGTACAGCCTGGTTGATGCGTACGTTGAGCAGTTATGGTCGCCCCGATCTGGCTTACAAACTGGCTACCAACACCACCTATCCCAGCTGGGGCTACATGATCAAAAAGGGAGCAACCACCATTTGGGAACTTTGGAACGGTGACACGGCCAATCCCTGGATGAACTCCCAGAACCATGTCATGCTGTTGGGTGACCTGCTCAGCTGGTATTATGAACACCTGGCCGGTATAAAATCCGACCCTTCAACCCCAGCTTTCAAGCAGATTATCATGCGACCCGATTTCCCCGATGGGCTGACCTTTGTCAAGTCGTACTATTATTCTTCCTACGGTTTGATTGTGAGCGAGTGGATGAGGGAGGGCTTCAAACTGACCTGGAACGTCGTGGTACCCCATAATACCGAGGCTTTCGTCTATATTCCAGCCCCCAAAGGACAGGTCTATGAGGGTGATACTAAAGCCGATAGAGCTAAAGGTGTGTCGTTCGTACGGACAGAAGGCGACCGTTCCGTGTTCAAGGTCAAGTCGGGCTCCTATGTGTTTAAAGTCAGCCAATAGCTGTTATATAACACATTTTTAGGCGTTGAAGACTGGTTCAAATGGGCTAACTTTGCAGTATAGAACAGGACAGCACAGCATAGTGCGCGATCCCCATTGTTATCACCATGAAACACCGTCCAAGAGCTTTATTTCGCCGTTTATGCCTTGTTTTAACTGTTTTGTTGCCAGCTGTTCTACCTACTTCCTGGCAGCTGGGCACCAACCTGTATGCTGCTGAAAAACCATGGCGGCAAGGGATCCTGGTCGACGAATACATTTTCAAGGTGGTTCCATTTCCCGAGAGTCATGCGGCCACCATCGCAGAAACGCCTGAAGGACTGGTGGCTGCCTGGTTTGGTGGCCTCAAGGAAAGGCACGAAAAGGTGTGCATCTATGTAAGCCGTCGGGTGGACGGTGGCTGGACGGAACCGATCAAGGTGGCCGATGGAGTGCTCAACGACAGCACCCGGTATGCGTGTTGGAATCCCGTGTTGTATCAAGTGCCCGGTGGCGATTTGCTGTTATTTTACAAAATAGGGCCCAATGTGGCCGGTTGGACAGGCTGGATGAAGACCTCCTCCGACCATGGCTTGACGTGGAGTGCCCCTCAGGCATTGCCTGAAGGTATGCTGGGACCCATCAAAAACAAGCCTGTCCTCGTGGGAGATACTTTGTTTTGCCCTTCCAGTACCGAAGGTAAGGGGTGGCGAGTTCATTTTGAACTGACCCCTGACAACGGCAAGACCTGGAGCAAAGTAGG